>WRLL01000043.1 GCA_009777625.1 Candidatus Saccharimonadota bacterium | reverse complement strand
CTCAGCGCGCCGACTAGTCGTGCGAATTACCGACGAATTTTTATGGTCGTCAGTATTGGTCGAACCATTGATGTTGTCAGTTGCTTGGCTGTTGGCGATTATCGGCGCCTGGTGGTTGGCCGCGCCGGAATTATTTATGCCTCTGGCGGTTTGGTGTGGTGGTTTTCTAATTCTGGGGCTGGTCTGCTTCTGGGCAATGAGAAGACTGGCTGGGTCGCGACTAGATTTGACGCGGGCAGATTTAGACTTGCGCAGGTGATCTATTCGGCGTGCTCGGCAGCCATCGCCTCTTCGTAAGTATGATGTAAGGTGCCGCGTGGGTGTTCACCTGGTGCGTAAATCGAATATAGTTTTAGCGGTGCGTCACCGACGTTAACCAGGTTATGCCACGTTCCGGCTGGCACAAAAATCGCAAAATCAGGGCCAGCTTCTTTGACGAAATCCAAATTATCTTTTGACGGACCCATGAAAGCTTTGGCAGAACCGGCTTCGATACGCAAGAACTGGTCGTGATCGGTGTGGACCTCCAGGCCTATTTCGCCGCCTACCGGGATCGACATTAGGGTTATTTGCATGTGTGCGCCAGTCCACTTGGCTTGGCGGTAGTCGTCATTGGCCAATGTTAAGTCTTCAATATTCACTACGTACGGTTCGCCGCCAAAATCTTCGCTTTGCATTAATCCCTCCTTTTATTAGTTAAGAACCATTTTAGCATAAGAAAAATAAAATCCCGAAACGGATTCGGGAAAATAATATTGGGAATGCGACAAGCAGGTAGAACTTGATTTTGCGCGCTTGGCGCATTCCGTGAGTGGGTCGATGGAAAAGTGCTACGGATGCAGCACCGACGCGTGGTCACTAGCTACCAAGACTGCCACTTCCCGACGGGTCATGGCCTGGAGCCACGAAATCATGCTCCAAGCGATGGCTTCATCGTATTCTGACTGGACACCAGAGAAGCCGACCGTCAGGCCGTTCTCGGTGGCGCTGCCCTGATGCTTGATGTCATCAGGCATCATGAGCCACGGCGCCTGGTGACGAACGTCGCCCGATGGCATGCCGACGCGGTCGGCCAGCAGAGCCTTCAGAAGAGCGAAGTAGGTGTACTTGTCATCTGGCTCGTCATCGACATAGCCGATGAACAGCACTCGACTGGCGATCTCGTCCAACGACAGGTTATCGGGGTTGCCAGCCCATGCCAAGGCGCGGATCAACAACGCCCTGACGACTTCGTCGGCTGGCCCGGTTTGTCCTCCGGGCCGGAGCACGACGACTGTGCCGGCGTGCTTGTTGAGAAGGCCTTCGTAGTAGGCCGCCTCAATCGAAAGTCGTACGACATTCCATGTTTTACGACAATGTGCATCCGTCAGTCCGGCGAAGGGTTTCGGTTCGAACATTGGACAACCTCTCTCTGTGTGTGAACTCACCACTTTCGCGGCGAGGTTCCATTGCCCGGGTGGCAACAGAATTACGCCGCGAACTCTACCTGCTTGTCAAAGATCGCTATCTGATACACTGGACAGAATGTCAACAATGTATTCAAAAAGCTGATATATATATATCAACTTTTTGGCATTTAGTCAATAGTGGGTAAAGAATGTTAGAATGTTCCCATGAACTTGACTACGAAATTATCTGATATCAAAGGCGTTGGCCCGAAAACCGCTGAGCAGCTCGCGGTGGCCGGTTTCGAAACCGCCGGCGATCTGATAAATTTCTTACCGCGCGTCTATGACGATTTCTCGAAAGTTGAAAAAATCGCTGACCTAAGGCCGGGCAAAGTCACCATAAAAGCTCGCGCCGAAACCGTCAATACGCGTCACGTCCGTCGTGGCCTGAAAGTTACCACTGCCGTACTAACCGACGGCTCCGACAAAGTCCAAGCCGTCTGGTTCAACCAGCCTTATCGCACCGAACAATTGAAAAGCGGCGAATTCTATCTGTCTGGCGAATTCAAATTGAATGGCAATCGTTATCAATTATCAAATCCGTCGGTCGAAGTTGTCAAGGATCTGCCAGTTCAGACCGGTCGAATCCTGCCGATTTATCCCAAACGAAAAGGTTTGAAACCCAGCGTCACGCGCAAGATCTTGAATGAACTTAGGCCGCTAATTACTATGTTGCCGGAAAATCTGCCGGCTGAAATTATTGCTCGTGAGAAAATCGTTTCCAGATCAGAGGCACTTCTAGGATTGCATTTTCCCGAAAGTAAAGAAGACGCTGAAGCCGCCCGCGAAAGGTTATCATTCGAAGAACTGTTCGAGCTGATCTTGGCAGCGCGATTGAATAAAAACGAAAATTCTCGCCTGAACGGCTTTGAAATTTCTTTTGATTTAAATGAGTTCAAGAAGATTTTAGCGAATTTGCCATTCACTTTGACGGTGGCGCAGAAAAAGGCAATCTGGGAAATTATTCAGGATTTTAGCGGCAACGTCATTACGCGCAACGCGAAGCAATCCAGTAAAAATGTCAATTGTCATTCCGAGCTTGTCGAGGAATCCACACTGGATTCCTCCACTTCGGTCGGAATGACACGAAACGGAAGCTCTACGA
>WRLL01000042.1 GCA_009777625.1 Candidatus Saccharimonadota bacterium | reverse complement strand
GGTGCAATAAACCGCACAACAGTTGAAGAAACTGGTGGTGAAGTATCGCATGCTTTGGTTACGGCGGAGATGCCAGCGCACAATCATGCGTTGACCGTGGGTGGAGTGGCGGCCGTTGGTTCAACCACCTCGAATCAAACTGCTGCTGGTGGATCTTTCTTTTCTGCTTCTGGTGGGGTCAACACCATTGTTATGGCAAATACCGGCAGCGGCAATGCACATAATAATATTCAGCCTTACATCACAGTTTATTTTTGGAAAAGGACGAATTAATTACTTCTAGCCGCGCGTTTTGCCACGTAGGGCGTCCAAAATCTCAACAGGGAACAGCACCATAGTCTTTTGCGAAGGTTCAGCTGAAATTCTTTCTAAAGTATTTAGCGTACGCAGATTAATCGCGCCAGCCGAACTGCTCAAAGTTTCCGCTGCCTCGGCCAAAGTTTTCGCTGCAGTTCGCTCACCATCGGCGTTAATAATCGTAGCACGGCGCTGACGGTCAGCCTCGGCTTGCTTGGCCATAGCGCGCTTCATGTCCTGCGGCAGTTCGATGTTCTGAATCTTGACGGCTTCGACGTCGATGCCCCATGGTTCGGTTTGCTTGTCGACGATTTTCTTTATCTGGTCAGAAATCTCGTCGCGCTTGGATAGTAATGCATCCAAATCGACGTTACCGGTCACGTCGCGCAAAGCCGCCTGCGCGAATTGGCTGGTGGCGTAAATGTAATTAGTCGTTTCCAGCACAGCTTTTTCCGGCACGACGGCGCGGAAATAGACCACGGCGTCGACGCCGACGGTGACGTTGTCTTTGGTGATGACTTCCTGTTTCGGCACGTCAATCGGCGTCGAACGAACATCGACGCGAATCAATCGCTGGAATCCAGGCCAGACGACGCGCCAGCCGGGTTGTTTGACGCCGCCGTTGAATTTACCCAGCGTCAGCACGATGCCGCGTTCGTATTGGTTGATGACTTTTAGTCCGCTCAGGAAATAGAACACGAATAAAATTACGATTACTCCGAAGAATCCTCCCATAAAACCTCCTTTAGTTTATTAAGGATATTTTAGCAAGTTAAAGAGCAAAAGTAAAACCTAGGAAGATTTATTGTCAAGGAATTCAGCAACTTCTTCCGGCAAGTAACCTTTTTCGTGTTTAAACCCGGCGACCCATTTCTGCCCCTCGCCAAAGCCTAAATCCTTCATAAGTTTCGTCGGCGCGTTGCGAACGTGAATCGGCACCGGCGCATCAGGAAATTGTTTGGCTAATTTCTGAGCCTCGCCCCACATGTCGTTTGATTCGCGCGATTTCTTTGCCCGCGCCAAAGCCACCACAACGTGCGACAAAATTATTCCGCCCTCTGGCATTCCAACTCGCTCAATCGCCATGAAAGCATTCAACGCCAATCCCAATGCACCGTTGCCGGCCAACCCGACGTCCTCCGATGCAAAAATCACCATGCGCCGGGCGATGAATTTTGGGTCTTCGCCGGCCGCGATCATGCGCGCCATGTAATACAGCGCCGCCACGTCGTCGCCAGCACGCATCGATTTGATGAAGGCACTGATCGTGTCGTAATGACCATCGCCAGTCTTGTCATAGCGTGGTAATTTCGTGCCGGCGGCCTGTTCGACAATTTTCGGCGTGATTTTCTGACGGTTTTTGATTAGTCCTGCCGCGATTTCTAAATTACCCAGGGCAATTCGCGCGTCGCCATGGGCAATTTCCGCTAAGGTGTCGATGGCGTCATCGGTAATTTTCTTTGCGATGTCATTCCGGACTTGATCCGGAATCCAGTCCGGTTTAGAATTATCTTTTGCTAATTTTCTTTTACTGGATCCCAAATCTAGTTTGGGATGACAGAATAGGAAAGCTGCTGCCCTTAAAATAATTTCTTTAACCTCATCAACTGACAGCTGCTCCAAAACCACCACGCGACTACGCGAAATTAGCGGCGAAATAACCTCGAACGACGGATTCTCGGTCGTTGCGCCAATCAAGGTGATCAAACCAGACTCAACGTGCGGCAAAAATGCGTCCTGCTGAGCCTTGTTGAAACGGTGGATTTCATCAACGAAAAGAATTGTGCGAATCTGCAGATTCCAATTCTGCCGGGCCCGTTCGACGACAGTTTCGACGTCGGCTTTCTTAGCGGTGACAGCAGAGATTTCGACAAAATCAGCGTCCATTTCCTTGGCAATAATCCTCGCCAAGGTCGTCTTGCCTGTACCCGGCGGGCTCCAGAAAATCAGGCTGACCGGCTCTTTCTTGTCAACGATCTGGCGCAGAATTCCACCTGGGCCGACCAATTTGGTTTGGCCGATAACTTCGTCTAAGGTACGCGGCCTTAAACGCTCGGCCAGAGGAATTCTTTGCTTGTCCAAATCCGCATCTTTCATAACAATAATTATACAATATTATTATAAATCTGTCATATTCCACGAATTCAAAAAAATCTTCCCACGCCGGCAATCATAGTGTATAATGGTTACGCTTGTATAACGGTTATTTTATATGCATAGGTGGTTTCATTTTAGGTCGACCAAGCGCCGTGCTGGCGTGCCATCGGTAGCTACCGATAATCTTTATTTGAATACAAAAGGCAGGGGCGCCCGACAACCGCACCAGGGTCGGCGAACATTTGTTATCGTTGTGGCAGTCATAGGACTTTTGATTTCGACCTCTGCTATTCTATTCGGTAGTGCACCGACGGCGCAGGCCGCTGATGCAATAATTGTAGACTCATGTAAAAAATCTGTATCGGGTACAGACCAACAAGCTCGTTGCGAGGCCCAACTGACGGCGTTGTGTAGCGAGAGCCGTCTAGGGGCTTATTTTAAAGGTTATGAGGCAGCTGGAGTGCCTTATAATCGAGCCGTTCCGACCGTTGAGGCATGTGTGCAAGGAGTGCATAGTGGAGTGCCTCGTAGCGTCAATGGAGTAGCTGAAATGACTTACGAAAGAGATGACCGCAACGTGTCGGTCGGGCCGCCATTTTTTAAGATCACTCAGGCTAGCGTTTGTAATGCCATATCCGTGGCAGCCAAATCGAACAATGATAAAGTAAAGTCGGACTGCTTTGCAGCAATGGGATCGGGAAATTTGAACCTAGATGGTGAAATAAAATTTGATTCTACTTCAGCGGACAACAAAACGATTAGTGTTACTATATTAAAAGGTACTCTAGGACGACTCGGTGTTGCTATCGGTGCTTCAGCGACTGCGCCACCGGCACCACCGCCCGCGCCAGTCGTCCCAGGAGAAGCTGCATGTAACAGTAAATACACAGCCGACGTATCGACCGAACACTACGGATTCCCCGACGAAAAAGCCACCCGCGATGAGTTGCGTAACGGCTGTAAAGAAGGCGCTAAAAATGCAGATGACTTGCTTTACTGTGTGACGGCGTTCGGCCTAAGAATTGTCCACCCAAATGTAAGGTGGCTGGTAATTGATGCCTGCATGTACGGGCAACAGCAGATAAACTCCAGCGCGGGGCCTGCTGCGTCCAAACAAGCTTGTGTTGATTTAGGCGGCACAGTAGAATACGCACCATATACATCGGAAGGCAGCGTTCCTGGTCAAAACTGGTCGTGTGAAAACAGCATGGGCCCCTGCCTCTTAGAGGGAGGCACCTGGGTAACGGGCGATGATCCACATGGTTTGACCGGAACGTGTGATCTTGGTGAAGGTGGAGGAACCTATACATCCTGCGCCATAACCGGCATAGGCTGGCTCCTCTGCCCAATCCTAGACTTCCTCGGTGAAGTAGCCGACCACACGTTCAGCCTGCTCGAAGGCTTCCTGCAGGTTCAGCC
>WRLL01000041.1 GCA_009777625.1 Candidatus Saccharimonadota bacterium | reverse complement strand
TGGTGTCGGCGAACTTGGAGCTTTTGAAGCCGCCTTCTTTGTTTATTTGGGCGCTGTTGTCTCCCCAGTAGCGGGCTCCGGAGTAGGAGTCGGTGCCTCGGAGGTTTAGTTGGGGGGATTTGGTGATAGTTATGCAAACAGGGGCAGATTGAGCAGTACGACCATTTGCCGTATGATCCGAGGGAGCGACTTCCAATACCGAGCAAACTCGATCGCCAACATCTAATGAGAAGTTGGCTAATCTTACGTTTATAACTCCGTTTTGTATACGATCGGCGTAGGTTTGGCCGCTGCTGGTCAGTGTCATACTGTTGCCATTATTATTGGGAGGGTTCAAATTAAAGATCCAGCCGCCATCCTGATTAGCGCCCGAATTTGGTGTCATGCCATCATTCCTGGTAACACCCGCAGGAACATTGTTTCCATTCGCTCCTACTCCACCGATGATTTTTTCACCCATAGAGCTCGGTGAATATGACACACTGGCTGGAACGACAAATAGACGCGCCGTCCACCAGGTACCACGACTCTTCGTCGGCCCGTCATTTAAAACATCGTATTTAAAGGACACGGTGTCGCCGGGCAGGGCTTGATCGCTACCGCCGAGGTATGCTTTGGGATGGAGAGTGTAATTATACGGAACCTTAACCGTAAAATCCAACGGGATGTTAACTCTGTAACACTTGTCTGCCCAGCTATTTTGCGGCAGACCAATCGAGCCCGAACCGGCATCAAAGATATTCGCGTTAAAATATCCGCCGCTTTTGTGCCATGCATATGGGCCATCTTTACAAGCCACTTCCCAGAATGTGCTAGATGCATCATTGAAATAGGCTTGGGTCATTCTCGCTACATTTGCAGTAATCGACACTGTGGTGTCCCCCGTAAGCCCACCGGGTGGTGGCGTCCATCTGAGCGTTGTGGACTTTATCCACATTCGCGATGAGTTGTTGCTGGGTCTGTCAGAGAACACATTGGCATCGCCCGTCAGGACCACCGTGCCACTGCTGGCAGACACACTGTATACCCTAAATCCATCCTTGGTAAAACTCGGCCTGTTAGCGTAGGCAGGATTACAAACGCCGGCTAACTGGGGTCCAGGACATGGGATTGAAGTATCCACCCCATTGTCCCCAAAGCTGGCCATCCTTGAATTTAATGATGCCATGTCATTAACACCAGGATTTGCCATGAACCAGCAGACCTGCAGCATGCTTACCAACCTAAGTTCAACCGGCGTCGTCGAACCGGCAGTTACTTCTATATTGGTATTACCCGTCGAAGCGCCGGAAGAAATCCAGCTATAGTATTGATAGCTGGCCTGGTTTACGCGAGTTCTAACATCGGCAGTACCAGCTGTATTATTCCAGTTGATTCTACAGTTTCTATCTAGTTGACTTGGCAGGCCAGCCTGCCCGCCCGGAACCTGGCTGTAATCAAGAGCCTCGGCTCTTTGTCCGCCTGCAATCGCCACAGTTAAAACACCGACGAAAAACAAAGCTACCAGCCACTTACTGTTCAGCTGTCGCATCTTCTTCTACCGTTTCCTTCATATTCATAGTCTTAACTGCATTTTGCATTGTGCTTAGTCTGGCAACGGACGTGAATTCATTACTGGGATTAAGGTTTCTACCCGATAGTCTCTCTAGTGCATCTAATGCTGTTTGTGCAATCTCGACGTTCCCAGTTATATATGCGCCATAGGCAAAGGCAATGTGGGCACAATCCGCGTCCTCGAGATAGTTCTCATTTGATATGATCTCGTTATAGATTATACCCAGGTTTTCACGGTTGATTTCTTCTTGGCCATATTCATTATAGAACCTTTGCTGGACATCGTCACCACAGACTCTGGAGAACGTTGTGAAGTTCCCAAACGATATCACCACCTTGTTTGTCCTAGTTAAGTAAAACAGACCGGCTGCGACGGCCAATAAAATTAACAGGATAAACGACCATCTTAGCCAGTGGCGTTTGTGTTTTGGTTTGTCAGTTTTTTTATTAGATTTCGGGTCGGTCAATGGGAATCCACTTTTATCAACTGATACAGGTGTTGGTACTTTTGCTATTGCGTCATCCAATGTCGAATCTGACTTCTGCTTGTTCTCTGAACTATCCTTCGGTTCCATCTCAAAACCCTCCCTGCGTTTTCTGATCGTTCACATTTTAACACTTATGGTTAGTTAAATGCAAGCTTTACTCGCCCAGATCGTCCATCGACGACACCAGCACATCTCGCGGCCGCGAACCATCCGCTGCGCCGATTACGCCGTTGTCTTCCATTTCCTCCATGATGCGCGCCGCTTTGGAATAGCCAATTCTCAAGCGCCGTTGCAATAAGGAGGTTGACGCTTTCCCCGCCTCGATCACGACGCGCACTGCGTCGCGATATTCGTCGTCGCCCCCGCCACCGAAGTCCATCGCCACGCCGCCTTTGCCGTTGATTTGTACCTGCTGGGAAATGATTTCCGGATCGTATTCCGGTGGGCGTTGCAGCCGCAGATGATCGGTAATTTTCACGACTTCTTCATCTGATACAAAGGAACCTTGGACGCGCTTTGGTTTAGACATTGACGGCGTCGATAACAACATATCGCCCTGCCCCAGCAGTTTTTCCGCCCCGATTTGGTCAAGGATGGTTCGCGAGTCCACCTGCGATGTAACGGTAAAGGCAATCCGCGCTGGAATGTTGGCCTTGATCAAACCTGTAATGACGTCAACTGACGGACGCTGCGTCGCTAAAACTAGGTGCACGCCGACCGCACGCGCTTTCTGCGCCAAACGCACGATTAGCGCCTCGACATCGCGCGCCGCCATCATCATCAGGTCGGCCAACTCGTCAATCACGACGACGACGTACGGCATGGTCGCCTCGCCTTTGCCATGCATTTTGGCGTTGTAGCCTTTGATGTCGCGCAGTTTTTCTTCGGCCAGCAGGTTGTATCGCCGTTCCATTTCGTTGACAGCCCACTTCAGCGCGCTGATACATTTCTCTGGTTCAGTAATTACGGGGGTAAGAAGATGCGGAATGTCATTATATGGCGCCATTTCGACTTGTTTCGGGTCGACCAGGATCAGTTTCAGATCACTCGGCGAATTCTTGTACAGCAAAGAAGTCAACAAAGAATTGATCATGACCGATTTACCAGAACCGGTCTGGCCAGCGATTAGGACGTGCGGCATTTTGTTTAGTTCGCCAATCACAGCCGCGCCGGAAATGTCGCGCCCGATCGCAAATGACAACGGTTCGCGCGCGTTAGTCCATTCGCGGCTTTCCAGAATTCCGTGCAGTCGAACATCGGCGGCACGAACATTCGGCACTTCGATGCCGACGGCTTTTTGGCCTGGGATTGGCGCTTCCATCCTTAGGCTATTTGCGCCCAAATTCAATGCTAAATTGTTTTCCAATGCGGTGATTCTTGCTAATTTAACGCCACTCGGCGGCCGCAAAGTATATTGCGTAACTTTCGGCCCGATGTTGGCACCCTCCATCTGAACGTGAATATTGAATTCATCCAAAGTTTCGCGGATCACGTCAGCGTTATGCTGCACATCGCCGGCGTCGGCCGGCCGCTGTTTCTTCTCCAACAGGTCGATTGACGGGAATTCCCAATCTGGGTCAGCCGCATAGGTCAAGGCGGACCTTTCGCTATCGGCCTTGTCCGATTCTTTGTGAATATTCTTGGCATTTTCGTCATGGTGATCGACGGTTGGTACGCCCTTGTTTAGATGCAGTTCACCCTGTTCGGCTTTGACTTTGGCGTCGGCTTTCTCAACTTTGGCCAAGTTCTTGGCGACTTTTTTATTGTCCTCGACCGCTTCGTCTTCGCGTTTAAAGAATTCCGCTATGGCTTTGATGATTCGAATCGGACTTATTTTAAGAACGAAAAAGACCAAAATGAAATTAAGAACGACCAAAATCGTCGCTGACATCGCCGCGTTAAAGAAGTTCAGCATGATGCTGTCAGCCAGAATCCAGCCGAAAATCCCGCCACCATTGCCCGCGAAAGCCTCGGCTTGCGCCCGCGGATCAGCCAGGAAAAGCTGGAAAATCCCACTGAAAAACCACAGGAAAAGAATCGTCGCAAACCAAATGATGCCCGGCAAATGATTGTCTTCGCGACGGAAAATCTGGATCGCCTGCCAGA
>WRLL01000040.1 GCA_009777625.1 Candidatus Saccharimonadota bacterium | reverse complement strand
ACAGCACTGTCAAGAACCAGCGCCCGCCGTCCAAGCCCGGAATCGGCAACAGGTTCATAACTGTTAATGTCAGCGAGATCACACCCATCAGCCAGAATAGTTGCGTTGGCCCAGCCATCAGCGCCTGTGGGAAAATTACACCCAGGATCCCAACCGGCCCAGCTACCGAATCGCCCGCCGCACCCAGCTGCGCGCCAGCGTCTGGATTGTGGATCACCAAACCAACCAAACCCATGACCAAATTGCCGAGCAGCCCAGCCAGCCCGACCAACGTCATCCAGATAAATTGAAAGGTGTTGACGATGCCGACCAGCGGCGCCGACCAGGTGGCTTTGATATTGGCGAATTCCTTTTGTTCGGTCTGGACGCCTAGGTAGCCTTGGGACCCGCCGGTCTCGTTCAATGTCGCCTGGGTTTGTCGCGCCTGGCCATCGCGGTTATAATCAATCACCACGATTTGGCCAGCGTTTTTCTTGGTCAGTTCAGACACTTGTGCCGACATTTCAATCGTGTGACTGACCCTGTTGTTTCGGTTCATTATAGAAAGAAGTTCATCGCCTTTTTGCAGGCCGGCTTTTTCGGCTGGCGAACCTTCGACAACTTTCCAGACTTCTACTACGCCGCTTTGACCGTGGTTATCAGAGGCGATCGCAAACTGCCCAGGAAAGATCTTGGGCATACCCGTAACGGCCAAGATGGAAAAGATCACCATCGCCGCGATCAGGTTCATGAACACGCCAGCAAACAAAATCTTGGTCTTGGCCCAGAACGACGCCGCGCCATAGGTGCCTTTACCTTTGGCGTCGTCGCTCTCGCCTTTCATCTTACAGAAGCCACCTAATGGCAACAGCCAGTTTAGCGTAATTAACGTACCCTTGTACTTGCCAAGGATTTTCGCACGCGGTGGAAAACCAATGCCGAATTCTTCGACCTCGACACCATTGCGCCGCGCTGCCCAAGCATGCCCGATCTCGTGCACGATAACCAAAATCATCAGCAAAATCAGCCCGACCAGCACGCCCAAGACAATCTGCCACCAAGTTAAATCCATATACTCCCTCTCTTATGCTACTTTGCTTGGGGACCATTTTAACATAAGAAGGTTACAGACGCCAGTTTGTTTTGTTTATAAAAAGAAGATGATTTAACATCTATAAACGATTTCATGTTAATATATTGGCATGACCGAACGACTTGGTAGCTTTCTCATACCCACACCAAGGATAGAACTGCCCCCCCCCATCGATGCATCAAAAATACCGCTAGACGCCGACGGCCTTCCGATCATAAGCTTAGAAGAGGCAAACCAAATGGGATACCCTAGAGTTGGTGTGGCCGTAGCCTTTATAGACCCCTTTGACCGCATTTTAATACAAGAGCACAAACCATCCCACAAGATCTCGGGTGTGCCTCGCGCCTATGGCCCATTGACGGAAACCTCCGAGCCAGCCGACGAGGGTCGAATGCATGCCACTTTGATGCGAGGCGTAGAAGAAGAGCTTGGCATAAATCCAGACAACCTAAACTTATACGTGCCAGCTCTGTCATCACCGTGGGTTCCTGGCCAGTGGCCGATTGCCGACGGAAAAAACGCAGGACAACAAATACTGGCTGTAAACCTGGCTGTCTTTCTTGACGAAGAATCTGCCGCAGCAATTGAACAAAGATTTCGCTCAACAGAAACAGGTGAGATTTCTGAGGTTGCATTTTTGTCGCCAAATGAAATTCGATCACATTTGCCTTATTTGCGAGGCGGTACGCTGGACTGGTTGGGCAACATAGAGCGTAGTGGCTTGCTGGATTACATAGGTGATTTTAGGCAACTCCAGATGACACAACAGCCGACGAGAGAGGTCGCGTTAGTATGAAGAAATTATTAATCGTCAAAATTGGTGGCGGCCTTTTGACCGACAAAAGCAAGCCGTATCAATTGAATCAAAAATTTGTAGATCGGCTAACCGATTTGTTCCCTAAAAAGATACTGGACGATTTCGACGTGATCATCGGCACCGGCGCCGGCTCATTTGGCCACTACGAAGCCAAGAAACATGGCTTGACGAGCGGCGTCAAAGACCACGAGCAACTGCTAGGCGCGTGTAAAACCCATCTTGGTGTACAACGATTAAATAGAATAGCGGTCGAAAAACTGCTAGACGGCCAGATGCCGGCTTTCTCTATTTCGCCCTCTGCCCTCTTCACTAGCCGTGATAGCCATGCCACGCAGGTTAACATTAAACCAATCCGCGCGGCCCTGGCAAATAATCTTATGCCCGTTATACATGGTGAAACAGTTATCGATGACAAGCGTGGCATTGCCATTTTTTCTACCGAGCGGTCTATGATCACCTTGTTACGTTCACTAGCAAAATACTACGATGAAGTCTCTGTGATTTTATTAACCAATCCCGACGGCGTTTTGGTTGACGGTAAAACTCTGCCGATAATTAGCACAAAAGATGCGCTGAACTTTTCTGGTGTCAATGGCTTTGACGTCACCGGCGGCATGCGCACCAAGGTCGACGATGCGCTAGCGCTAGCTAAGCTTGGCGCCCAGGTAACCATTTGTAGCGGGCATACGCCGAATATCATCGGACGGATAATAAATGGCGAACAACTCGGTACGCTTGTTGCCATAGAGAAGAACCCCGGTAAAAGATAATCAACTCCTTTGCTTTGTCATAACCTCACCATGCGCGTGCTGCCTTTTTCATGTAAGATAAATATGTTATGATATTTCCATGAACGACCTTGAAAAAACCATCGCCGCCTATAAACCCGATATCGATGCGGCAGTCAATAAATTTTGCCAAGAAACCAGCGCCCAAATGCGTGAAGATTACGGCCCAGAACTCTCGCAGGTTTTAGACGCGCTTCTCCAGATCCTGCAGCGCGGCGGCAAGCGTTTCCGCGGCGCACTGGCCATGTATTCGTACGAATTATTTGGTGGCTTTGACCAGAAGACCGCCGCCCAACTTGGCCTGGCTGTGGAAATGCTGCAGGCTTATCTGCTGGTTATTGATGACATTTGCGATCGATCGGATCTGCGCCGTGGCGGGCCATCAGCGCATAAATTGATCGAGCAGCTGCACAAACGCGAAAAACTGGCTGGCGACGCGGCACACTTTGGCATTTCGGAAACTATCTTTGCTGGCATTATCGGCCAGAATCTGGCGTATGATGTGCTGTCTGAAATGGATATTGACGGCGACACGCGGCTGGCAGCTATGACCTTTGCTAATTCCATCATGATCAAGACTAATATCGGCCAAATCATGGATGTCGCAGGCGAAGCGTGGCTGACTGACAACGAAGAGCAAGTCCTGGCCACTTTGCGGCAAAAAACTGCCTGGTATTCGATGTATATGCCATTGCAGCTCGGCGCAATCGTTGCTGGCGCTGGCGCCAAGGACGATGACGCAAAATTAATCAAGCCGTTCGCCCTGAATGCCGGACTAGCCTTCCAGATTTACGATGACATTTTCAGCACCTTCGGCGACGAGGCCAAAACCGGCAAACCGGTCAAAGGCGACATCATCGAGGGCAAACGCACATTGCTCGTCGTGCATGCTTTGGCCAACGGGTCAGAATCTGAAGCGCAGATTTTAAGCGCCGCGCTCGGCAATCCGAATTTGACTGACCAGGATTTCGCCCAAGTTTTAGACATCTTAAGAATGACTGGCGCGCTCGATTATGCACGACAAACAGCAGCTGAATACGCTACCAAGGCCGCCGCAGTACTAGACGAAGCCCCAGCGAAATTTGCTGGCAAACTGGATCTGCTTAAGAAGATCACCGAATACAAAGTTTAGTTATATGCCGAATCGTCGCTGTCGATGCGCGAATTCCATCAAAACATCGTCAAAGTCATTCTCTGTCATGTCCGGCCAATTCTTCTTGATCCACATCAGCTCAGCGTAGGCCACCCGCCACAGCATGAACCCGCTCAGTCGCATTTCGCCACTAGAGCGCACCATGATATCAACCGGCGGGATTTCTGGATGCCATAGATTATTGGCGAAGGTTTCTTCTGTGATTTCGTCG
Organism: Candidatus Saccharimonadota bacterium; assembly: GCA_009777625.1. Classification (GTDB taxonomy): domain Bacteria; phylum Patescibacteriota; class Saccharimonadia; order Saccharimonadales; family Saccharimonadaceae; genus WRLL01. Next base: position 146 of record WRLL01000040.1, on the reverse strand, counting down.
GCCGTCATTTCGCCGTTCGCGACTTTCTCGGCCAAATCCCGTGCGGTGTCAGCAATTTCCGCCTGGCCGCCGTAATTGAAACACAGCGCCAAAGTCGTGCCCGTGTTATCCGCACTATCCTTCTCTGTCTTTTCAATTGCCGCCCG
>WRLL01000039.1 GCA_009777625.1 Candidatus Saccharimonadota bacterium | reverse complement strand
GTAATACCCCTGCCAGGCAGTGTGGAATTTTTGGTGAGCTTCGCTGACGGCAGCGTCTTCGGCCTGTTTGGCAGCGATTTCAGCAGCGCGGCTGGCGATCTGGTCGCCCGTGTGCAAGTCTTCTGTATCAGAGGTCGGCGCGTGGGTTCGATCATAGACGTTCTCAGTCGGCTGGTTACTTTGATCAGGAGGAGCTGGCGCAACGTTTGGCAAGGGCGAAGTAGGTGTCGAGGACTGAGGAGCTTGCGGCGTTGCCGGCGACTGCGCGATCATCGGTTGGCTGCTGTGCGAGATCGTCTGGTTTGGCTGTTCATCACTGCCAAAGATCTGGCCGATCTGATCGCGAACCACGTCGGCGGCAGCATTACGCGTCGAATCAGTTGTGCCTGTTGTTGGTGCCGCCGGCGGTGCGGCCGAAGTTGGCTGAAAAGGATTGTCGTCTTGCGGGTTCATACTTAAGCTAAATTTTAGCACACTTTACGGACTTGCGCGAGTTCGTGATCTTATGCTAGAATGTCTTTGTCAGGTGCAAAAGCCTGTTTGGGTTGTGTTAGCGAGTTTAATTAATAACTTGTCTACAGCTCCACTGTTTAACAAAAAATGCGATAAACGAGTGGCGGCGGACGCGTAGCGTCCCATAGATAATTGTAGACGCGTAGCGCGTAAAGCTTTGCCACGCAGAAGACTTAACAATTCAAAAGGATTTTCATACGGGCGAGTGGCGGAATTGGTAGACGCGCTGGACTCAAAATCCTGTGTTCTTACGAACGTGAGGGTTCAAGTCCCTCCTCGCCCACCAAATGCTGCTTACTTGAACATACTATCTCGAGTCAGCAAAGGTGTATCAATATCAACTTAAATTAAATGGGTTATCATGAGTAAACAATCCAAGGGAACCGACAAATCAACAAGTGCGAAACCATCGGTATCACGCGACGTCAAATTGGCATTATTATCAGCAGCCCTTTCGGCTACGCTGCGGTTGGTAATCCCGGTGATGGGCTTGTTCCTGCTCGGTTTGGTAGTCGATGCATTGATTGGCCAGACGGCTACCTGGGCTGTCGTTGGCGCGGTGGTCGGATTCCTTATCGCGGCTTTCTTAATATTTAGACAGATTAAGAAGATCCAGGAGAACGAAGCAGCGAAAGCTTTGTCTAAAGACGAACCATCTATACCAGAAAAAACCACCAAGAAAACTTCGACCAAAAAATCGCCAGAGGAGAAAGCCGACTAATGCACATTTCCATCCAAGCCGAAACTTTGTTCCATCTGTTCGGTTTTCCTGTGACTAATTCGATCATTCTTGGCACATTTGGCATACTGTTCCTGATCGGTTGGATGATGTTTGTAGCGAGCAAAGCCAAACGCAATATCTATACTGCCAAAGTCGATGCCTCTGTTAAAATGACGGCCGAAAATCCGCACGACGATAAATCGCGCAAGTTCCAACGTAGCCTGAAAACCGAAGAGCGCCTGAACAAAGAAAGAAAGCGCGACGGCTTTTTCACGCGGCTGGCGCTGTGGGCATTTGAGGGATTGTACAAAACTGTTCACACCGTCATCCCAAACAAGAAGGTAGCAAAGCAGGTCGCACCGTTCGCTATCAGTATTTTCTTCGTCGTTATGATTCAGTACTACACCGGGATCCTGCCGATTGTCGGCGAAGTTATAACGTTCAACGGCACGCCGCTGTTTCGACCGCAAGCGGCCGACCTGAACTTCACCTTTATGTTGGCGATTGTAACGATTGTCGCGACGCAGGTTTGGGCGGTCAAGGTTCTCGGCTTCCGCGGAAATCTGGGGCGATATTTCATAAATCCATTCAAGGACCCGGTTGGTTCTTTTGCTGGAATCCTTGAACTGATTGGTGAGTTTTCACGTATTGTGTCGCTGTCAATGCGTTTGTTTGGCAACGTCTTTGCCGGTGAAGTTTTGCTGGTTATCGTGGCCTATCTGACCAGTTTCGGCTCGCCAGCGCTGCTGCCCTTCCTTTACATTTTCGAACTGTTCATCGGCGGCATTCAGGCGTATGTCTTCTTTATGCTGGCCACTGTTTTCGTCGGCCTGGCTGTCAGCCACGGCGACCACCAAAAATCCGATCATTCAGCTGAATCCAAACAACTGAGTGAGGCAAAAGTATGATAAATAATAATCCATAGGAGGAAAAATATGGAAGCAATAGCATTTAGTTTGGCGTACGCGATCCCGGCATTGGGCGCAGCAATCGGTGTGGGTTTGATCGGTAACGGCGCACTGAACGCAGCCGGCCGCAATCCGGAAAAGGTTTCGCAGATCCAGCAGTTGATGATCTTGGCGATCGTCTTTGCCGAAGCCTTGGCTATCATCGGTATCGTTGTAGCAATCCTAAGCACGATTATGGTGTAGGTTAAGATTCCGGATCTGATTCGGAATCCAGTGGAAAAAATCTATGAATAATATGATAAGTTTAATCGCAACCGCCGAAACCAGCGCCGAATCTGGCGGTGTGTTTGGTGCCTTGGGCATTGATTGGAAGCTTTTGATTTTGCAGGCGATAGCCTTTGGATTCCTGGTTTTCATCCTGGCCAAGTGGGTTTACCCGCCGATCCTGAAAATGCTCGATCGGCGCGAAAAGTTGATCGAAGATTCGGTCAAAGCCGCCAAAGAAGCCGGTGAAAAAGCCGAATCCGCCGCTGCCGAAATCGCCAGCAAATTAAAGAAAGCCCGCAGCGACGCTGATGACATCGTCAACGCAGCGCGCGAGCAGTCGACGCAAATCCTGGCCGACAGCGAAAAAGAAGCTGCAAGACGCGCTGAGCAAACCGTCGAGGCCGCTCGTCAACAATTGGCCCGCGATGTCGAAGCCGCCCGCAAAGTCTTGCGCGACGAAACCATTTCGTTGGTGGCTATGGCAACCGAGAAAGTTGTTGGTGAGAAAGTTGATACATCTAAAGACGCCAAGTTGATCCGTGACGCGATCAAGGAGAGCGAAAAGTAATGCAAAACCCGTCTCGCCGCCGCGTTGCCAAATTTGTCGCTGACCAGTTAGCATCTGGCGAATCGCCGGCTCGTATCGCGCGAGTTTTGGCTGCCTATTTAGCCAGCACGAAACAGTTATGGGCGCACGAATTAATCCTGCGCGACATCGAAACCGCGTTGCTGCACGACCACAAATTCCTGGCGGCCGACGTTACCAGCGCGCGACGCCTGAGCCGTGAAACGCTTGACGAACTAATCCAGATGTTGAAGGGTGAAACCGGTGCCGACCAGGTTGAGCTGATGGAAAACATCAATTCCGATCTGATCGGTGGCGTTGTTGTGCGCACGCCCGAGGCTGAATTGGACGCTACGCTACTTGACAAACTCAGGAAGTTGAGGGCGGTATGAAACCTGTTGCTTCTCATTACGATTTCACTGTAATTGGTCGTTGGCGCAATCGCGATAACGTGGCGGAAGTCGTCGCGGCGATTCGCGGCGCTGGCCACAGTTGTTTTTCTTTCATTGAGAACGACTGGTCGCATCACAAAGGCTACAAATTCTCGACCAGTGACGAAAACACTATTGAAGAAACTATGCGGCAAGCCGAGGCTTTACCAATTGATTCACTAGAGTTGAAGGAGATCTTCGACCGTGATCTGGCCGGCCTGAAAAATTCCGACGCTGTTGTGCTAGCCCTACCGGGCGGAACGTCTTCACTGATCGAATCTGGAATAGCCTTTGGCTTGGGTAAAAAATTGTACGCCGTGGGCGAATTTGACAAGGCCGAAACGCTGTTTCAGATTTTCGACGAAATTTTTTCGTCAGTTGATGAATTTAAGAAATTTTTGAAGGAGGAAAAATGAGCAATAAGCCTGACAAGAAACTCAGCGATGCCGAATTGAATGCTGAAATAAATCGCGACATTACATCGGCAGTGATAGCTATATTCCTTATCAGCTTTTTGCTGATGATAATATTCGTAGTTTTAACAGAAGATATGCGTGTGTCATTTGCTGTCTCAATAGTTCTTGCTACTATTATTTATTTCGTGTCTAGAGTGATTATGAAAAATGCCAGAGGAGGTAAAAAGTGAGTGAACTATCAGTCAAAGAACTAAGCCGCGAGTTGCGCGAAGCCATCGCCAATCTCGAAACGACCGAGGGGTTGGAAAAATTCGGCATCGTGACGCGTGTCGGCGACGGCGTGGCCTGGATCCACGGCCTGCGCGACGCGGGATCGTCAGAAATTTTGAAAATTGCCACGTTGGACGGCGGCGAAACAGAGGCCTTCGCGCTGAACCTGATGGAGGACGAAATCGGTGCGGTGCTGCTGGGCGAAGAAGACCAGGTTGCGGCTGGCGCCAAAGTTACTTTAACAGGTGAAGTTGTTTCCGTTCCAATCGGCCCGGAAATGTTGGGAAGAGTCGTCAACCCCTTGGGCCAACCTTTGGACGGCCTGGGCGAAATCAAAACTGATTTAAGAGGTTTGGTCGAAAAGCAAGCCCCCGGCGTCATGACCCGCCAATCGGTCAACGAACCTCTGATGACCGGCATCATGGCCATCGACACGATGATCCCGATCGGCCGCGGCCAGCGCGAGCTGATCATCGGCGACCGCCAGACCGGCAAAACCGCCATCGCTGTTGACACGA
>WRLL01000038.1 GCA_009777625.1 Candidatus Saccharimonadota bacterium | reverse complement strand
GTTGCTAGTATTTTATCACAGAATCTTTGTTATCTGCCTAACGTATCCAGCATACGTTCAACGAAATCATACGCCCATGGAAAAATATCGACAGTCCGTGTCAAAATCCAAACAACTAGAGCAACGACGATGGTACCGCCGATAAATGTTCCCAGACCAAAGGCAATGCCACGCAAAAAGTTCATGCCGAAAATGTGCCATTTGCGAGTCATATAAACAGTCTCGAAAAGTTCGCGAACAGCACTGCGCTGCCGCTCATTCAGATCAAGGCCTTTTCTTTCGTCGGCCAACAGCTCATCGGCTTTGATAGACGCTGCTTTCTTCGCCGAAGAAGATTTCTTAACTCTTTCAGTTTTTTCCGTCGATGCGGAATTTTCGACCATTCAATTATTCCTCGCTAGGCTTCTTGCTGGCGACCGGTTCGGATTTCTTGTCTTTTTTGAACATTTTCTTGGCTTCGCTGGCCTTTCCAGTAGCGAAATCTTTGACATCCCCGGCCTTATCGACAGCGAAATCTTTAGCCTCGCCAGCTTTTCTCTTGACGTCAGCTCGAGTTTCCTTGCCGGATTTAGGTGCAGTCAAAAGACCCGCTACAACACCAACAACCGCGCCGACGGCTGCACCGATGGCGAACTTTCCTGCACTAGACTTCTTTTTGCTCATTATTCCTCCTTTTCTGAGTGAACTTACGTACATATTTTAACACAATTTTGGCAATGATGGCCGGGCTGGCCAAACGACTGATATCATTTACGGTGTTACGAACTGTTTCGGTGGTTTCGCGTACGTTATCGGCGGCAATGTCGAGTTTAGCGGTCACGCGTCTGATCTTGATTAAGACATTTATAAAAATGATTAAGAAGATTATACCGAACAACAGAAATAATGCTAGCGCTGAAGCCAAAATTATGACCAGAATTTCAAACGCATCCATGGATTAATTTTAGCATAGGCTCAATGTTTAAGTCAAATTATTTGGCGTTTTTCACGAATTCACGCACGTCGTCGGCATAGTCTTCGTTGTCCAAGACGTATCTCAGGTGTGCTAAGAAATAATTCTTTGGATCGCCAGTGGTTATCCATTGGCCTTTGGTTTTAACAATCAAGACATCACCATCCTCAGCCATTTTCGTGATAGCATCGACCGACCAAAGCTCATCGTCAAGACCTGTCATGTTGGGCTTTAAGTAATCAAACACTTCTGGAGTTAATAGGTAGCGTCCATAGCTGGTTAAATTGCTAGGCGATTCCTCAGGTGTTTTTGGCTTTTCGACGATGTGGTCCAATGTCATTTTGGTTTCGTCCTTCAGCTTGAACATGCCATATTTATGCCATTCTTCGCGCGGCATTTCTTGTGCAATAACGATTCCTTTGACATCAGGATGTTCTGCGAAAGTATCGCACAAAGTTTTCGTGTCGCTAGTGCCAAAAACCACATCGTCGCTGTAAATCACGATAAAGGCTTCATCGTCGGCTATGTAATCACGCGCGCTGACAATCGGCGAGCCATTGCCATAAGGCAGCGCCGGGTCCTGTGTAATAATTCGGATTTTCGGAAAGTCCAACACTTCGCGGACGACGTCGTAACGCTCGTCCTTGCCTTGTGCCCGCAGTTGTTTGCGAACGTGATTCACTGCATTGTTGAAAAAGTCTTCGTAAATTGGTTTGCCTTCGGGCGTGGCCACTATGATGATTTCCTTGATGTCGGCCGCAACACATTCTTCGACGACCAGCTGCATGATTGGGCGGTTGCCAATCGGCAGCATTCCCTTCGGAATCGTTTTTGCGATCGGCAAGTATCGTGACGCGTAGCCAGCGTCGGTGATGATGGCTTTGGTTGGTTTTCTCATTAGTTATTGCCCTCCTTAATCTTCTTCAGTTTTTCGTATGCAAATAGTATAGCAGCTTTGTCGCACATTAGGTCATTCGTAGCGTTGTCGATTAGTTCGTCGATGGTAATTAGCTTGACATTTATTAATTCATCAGGGTCAAGGCTTTGATTGGCCACTTTTCGGCAATCACGCGCTAGAAAATAGTGTGACTCTAGATTCTCATATGCCGTCCAATGACTTGCACCGAGAAATTCTACGTCATCGCTAGCATAGCCAGTTTCCTCCAGCAATTCCCGCATTGTGCCAGCTTTTGGGTCTTCACCGGGATCAATAAAACCGGCTGGTAGTTCAAGCATAACTTTATTCGGACCGGGGCGAAATTGTTCGGCTATCACAACCAAGTTATCGGGCGTAAGAGCGATCACTGCACCCGACATATCGTTAACCCCCCCCCAGATGTGAAATGGCCTTTTTACGCCGTTGGGCTTTAAGAAAGTTTTCCTTGTGAAGCTTTGCCACTGGTCGAGCGCAGTTTCTTCGGCACTAATTAGCCTCCATGATTTCATTGCAGTCTGTCCCTTACCCCCTTGATTTGCTGCTTCTGCGCGTCGGTGAATCTATATGATTCTAGCATTTTCGTCAAGGCCTTGTGCCGCGTCCAGCGTTCCAGTTTTTCGACTTCGTGCAAGGTTTTCTCGTAATCGACGAGCGCCGCCGTCGCATACAACCATGCGATTCCCATTTTAACATAATAACCTTCGTGTTGGACGGGTTTCAGCGCCGCGAAGATTTGATCGAGCCGATCGGTTTTCAGGAAATTATCCATCAGCACCATTACGCCGAATCTTACCGTGAATTCGTCCGGCGATTTCAAGCATTCCAGCGCGAGGTCCCACCACTCGTCGGTGTTCATTTTGCGATTCGTGATCGAGTCGATTTGCGCCCAGCTGTCGACTAATTTCAGATATTCGTCGCGGAATAGTTCGATCTTTTGCGCGTCGGATAGTTTCGCGTAGCCGATAACCATTCCGACCAGCATGACTTCTTCGTAAGAATTTTTGTCTATCGATTCGGATAGTTTTTGAATTTCGTTAAAGGATATTTTATGCGCTATATCTTTTGCTAAGATTCGTAGATCTGGCATACGCACGCCGGATAGATTTTGCTGCGTGTTGACGATTCTTTTGTTACCTTCGGCGTATTGCTCGTTGCCTTCGGAAAGTTTTTCTATTTCGGCGCGGATTTCGGTGATTGTCATTGCAACTTTTCCCGAATGAGTTTCTGCGCTAAGGATGGGTTGGCCTGGCCTTTCGACGCTTTCATGACTTGGCCGACTAGGAAGCCAATGACTTTTTCTTCGCCGTTTTTGAAATCTGCGACGGCTTTGGCGCAGGCCGGCGTGGCTAGAACTTCGTCGACGATTTTTTCGATTCCACTAGTATCATTAGATTGGATAAGACCTTTTTCTTTTGCCATAACTTCTACTCCGTTATCTATCCACCCCTCAGAATCGACAAGTAAAGATACAAATATTTCCTTCCCCGCATTAGAAGAGATCTCGCTATCTGAGACCATTTTGGAAAGAATGACCATCTCATCAATCATCTTGTTGTACCTGGTTGATTCCGTTTCTTTTCGATGGATCGCATGCGACGCCGCCGAACCGGCATTATACTCTGCGCCCCATGCTTCTTCTGTCATCTCACCAAAATAATTAGCGACTTTTTTAGCAGATTTAAGGTCTTTTTGCAAAACATCATTTAGCACTTCCGCCGAATTCCGGCTCGACAAAACAACTTTTATGACACTATTGTCGACTCCTAGCTCTTTAAATTTAGTACGATATTCTGATGGCAGAATCGGCATGTTTTTCTGCATTTCCGCAATCTCTTCAGGATTTAAAATCACCGGAGGAACGTCAGCATCAGGCATATAACGATAATCTTGCGCGTCCTCTTTGCTGCGCTGCGATACGGTTTTTTGCTTGTCGTCTAGCCAGCCACGAGTTTCCTGTTTGATGATTTCGCCCTTTTCTAGCTGTTCGATTTGGCGATTGATTTCGTAGGTTGTGGCGCGTTCGACACTGCGAAAACTGTTGAGATTTTTGATCTCGATCCGAGTACCCAGCTTTTCGCCAGACTTGGCGATGGAAATGTTGACATCGAAACGCATATTGCCGTGATATAGGTCGCCGTCCGTCACATCAGCGTAGGTCATCAGACCGTGGAGTCCTTCGGCATATTCGCGGGCCTCGCCTGCCGAGTGAATGTCAGGTTCGGCGACGATTTCGATCAGTGGCGTGCCGGCGCGGTTCAAGTCAACCAACGTGTAGTCGCTAAAGTGAGTCAATTTGCCGGCGTCTTCCTCGAGGTGGGCGTGGTGGATGCGAACTTTCGCTCCTGATGGCAAATCGACATGGCCGCCAATTATGATCGGTTGATACATTTGGGAAATCTGATAGCCTTTTGGCAGGTCGGGGTAGAAATAATGTTTGCGGTCAAAACGTGACTCTCGGGCGATCTCGGAATTTAATGCTTTGCCAGCACGCGCAGCCTTGACAACGGCATCACGATTTAACACCGGTAGCATACCAGGTAATGCGTAATCAACGGCGCTGACCATTTCGTTTGGTTCAGCGAGACGCGCATCATTATTCACACTGCTAAATAGTTTTGTTTTAGTGTTCAGCTGGACGTGGCACTCGATACCGATGGTTGGCAGATAACCTTTGACCAGGTATTTCTCTAGTTTTTTTTCGTCGATTAGTGAACCGTTCTCGCCGGCGGAACCTAAGCTCATTTTGCACCTCCTTTATATTCAATGGCTTTGATAGCATTTATGACGGCTTCGTCGTTTACCAGGGTCAATCGCAGCGGCAAGATTTTCCCGATCGCCGGGAGGCGTTCCAGGTTCTCCGAAATATTCAACCCATCAAAACCATCGATCGTTTTCGCACCATAAAACTGCGTGATTTTGACACCGTCGTCCCAGATCGAAACAAATGCTAGATTCTTTTTGCCTTTCATGATTTTACCTAACCAGCCGCCGTCTTTGTAAAAATACCAGCTGATTTCCAAGTTCAATTCGGATAAACCTGCGATAAATTTTTCGTAAAGTTTAAAAAGCTTCTCACCCAACGCGTCGGCGATTTGTGCCTCGTTCGGCGCATCGACACTATCGTGCAAAAGTTGTTGACTCATTTTTTTTCCTCCACGTATTGATTCGGCCGATCACGATAATACTTCAACCACTTTTCATAGTTCTCGGCATCGGGATTAAGTTCAACCCACTCGACGAACAGGCCATTATCGAACGCGCCACGCCTTTCAGCCTTGGTATTTTTTAGTCGATTTATCTCGGCTGCGTCGAAACCGCGGGCTTTGATGTATGCATCGATTAAAGATTGCAAATCGGCTAATTCGGACATTTCTT
>WRLL01000037.1 GCA_009777625.1 Candidatus Saccharimonadota bacterium | reverse complement strand
GATCAGGTCGATTTTGCCTGACAGCCGAATGCCCTCTAGTATAATATTTTCACCGGTAAAATTGTATTCGGCGCGCTGGGTTGGTGCAAAAGTTTGCTTTCGTTGTTCGTAAAAAATCGTTAAAGCATCCAGACCCTTTTTCAAATAAAAGTCACGATCGCGCTGGCTCAAATCGGCGTCGTCGAGCGCGTCCACGAAATCGCCAAGAACATCTTCGAGCGGTTTCAGGTCACCGCGCGCCGTAAAGTGGGTATGAGCACGTTGCAGCGCAATATGAATGGACGAACCAAAAGCGGCCGCTGGCGATTTAGCCTCTGGGAAGTGCAGCAGGTTCTTTAACAGAAAAGTTTCCGGGCCGCCGCGGCTGATGTCGAGAAAGTTGTTTAAGTGGGTAGCGCTCAGTTTGTATTTCGCTAAGGTATCAGCCAACGCGGTGCGCAAATCACTGCTTGGCGTGGTTAACGGTGCATGCCAGGCCAACTTTTGTTCAGTAATCGATGTGGCTAAGTCGCTGGACGGCAAAACCTTCTCCTTAACATCCAGCAAGTACTCGATTGGCAGCGAGGTTTTCTCGCTGTCGCTAGCAGCTGAACTGATGATCAAAGTTTCGCGCGCGCGTGTCATGGCAACGAATAGTAAACGCAAACGCTCATCATCGTTGTTGCCGCTAACCCGCAAATGCAAATTATGTGGCGCCGGCAATTTGTCGGCCGGCGATCGGGACTTGGCGCCCCAACGCTGGGATGTGGCATTGATGATGAAAACGACGTCGAACTCCAAACCTTTGGCTTTGTGGGCGGTCAATAGTTTAACTTGGTTCGAGCTGGAATTTTGGCGAGCTATGGTCAGTGGCAAGTGAAAATCTTCGGCTGCATTAACAAAATCTAGAAAATCAGCTAAGGCCAGTTTTTGATCGGGCCGCCAGCTCCTTAATTTTGTCCTGAGCATTGACAGCGCTGCCAGGAAATCCAAATATTCTGTGGCGTTGCTTTCCATTTTTTCCTTACCGAAAAAGTAATTAAACAATGGCGAAGTGAAATCGTTCTCGCGCGCCGACAGAGTTTTGCTGATTTCCTTAGCTGTAATTTTCATGTTCTCTGATAGAATTAACGTTTTGCCCAGTGGTTTTTCTTGGCCAGAAAAGCTCGGCGTGCCAAATAATTCATCAAGGATCGGTTCGAGCGGTTCGTTTTGAGAACGGGCGCTCATGATGATCAGCCACTCGGCGATTTGACGCGTTTGCTCGCTGTACAATAACATTTGTTCAAGCCAATATTTTCGTGCTTTTTTAGCAGCCAAGCTAAGTTTCCAAATATCGATCGGCTGAATTTGCCAAGCCGGAAAGCTGAGTAGTTGCGGTAAAAGCGCATCGACTTCGCTGTCGTTCCGCGTTGAAATAGCATCGATAACTTGCGCCAATAAAATCAGCTGCTCGACCGGCGGACTGTTCAGGACGGACTGGCGACGTTCGTAATCGAAGGCGATATTTTGCGCGGTCAAGTATGGGAGAAGTTGTTCAAGGTCGGCATGCGTGCGGGCGATTATGGCGATGGAAGACACGGGATTTTTCGTTGAAATTTCTGTCACTTTTCGCGCAATCCCAGCGTTTTCCTGTTCGCGCGTTTCGGCAATTATGCGTTCGGTCTTTCCTTTTCCAACTACATTTTGTCGCAAAGTTTTTTCGATATTTTCGCTGTTCGCTAGCCGTTCAGAAATCTGCGCCGAAACTGCTTCCGCTGAGGTCAAAATTTCCGACATCGAACGATAATTCTCTGTCAAAGTAATAACTGCCGCCGTCGGATAACGTCCCATGAACTGCTGAATGTTGGAAATATCGGCACCCTGAAACCGGTAAATCGCCTGATCGTCATCGCCAACAACCATCAAATTTGGCGTAGCGTCATAGTCAGTCAATGTTGTCAGCAACCGCATTTGCGCGCCGTTGGTGTCCTGAAATTCGTCGACCAGGATGTATTGGTAGCGTTCCTGCAGATCAAATTTCAGATCGGGATTTTGCTCAATCGCGGCCGTTACGCGCAGGATCATGTCGTCAAAATCGTACAAATTGCTCTTTTCCAATTCCTTTTCGTAAGCTTCGTAAACTTCGGCCGCGGCCAAGAGTTTTTCGGAGTTTCGCGCGTCTTTTAATATCAAATTTTTGACTGCGTCGAGTGTGGCCCAGTTTTTCTTGAAATTGCTAAGCGGTGTGGTTTTGCCAGAATTTTCGGCGACTTCTTCCAAAGATTTTTTCAAACTTTGGGTGAAAATTTGCGCCAAAGATGGTTCGGGTGCGAATGGAAAATCTTCAAATTCTTTATCCAATCTTTCTGCTATTTTTAATAATTCTTCTGCTAGGATAACGGTTTTTTTGTCGACGCGATTTTCAAAAACTTTTCTAAAGTCAGGCAAAATCGCTGCTGCAAATTTCAAATTATGCTGTAAGATTTGTTTGATTTCGGACGGACTTAAGCCAGCATTTCGAAAGTTCGAAATCGTTCGCTGAACGTCCGACAAATATGTAAACTCGCCGTTCATTGTTACCGACAATGGATTCGAATGCGGCAAACCGGACAGAATCTCGCGCAAAATCTCAGCTGTAGCCAATTCGTCGCTGGGCCGAAATAACGCGCCGTTATAAAAATATTCCGGCCAACGGCTGATGATTTCCGAACCGAAACTGTGAAAAGTGTGCACAGCCACTTTGTAGGCTTCGGGGCCGATGATCCGCACCAAACGTTCCGTCATGTTGGCCGCGGCCGATTCGGTAAAAGTCAAACACAAAATGTCGCGCGCATCGGCGTCGGTCTGGCGCAGAATGTTGGCGACGCGCATTGCTAGCAGCTGGGTCTTGCCGGTGCCGGGGCCGGCCACGACCAGCACTGTGCCGTCGGTTTGGTCGACGGCTGCCTTTTGCGCGGTGTTCAGCCTGTCATATTCTTTAGAAAAAGTCTGCTCTGGTTTCACCTGTACATCTTAGCATATTTCCCTGTTCCGCGAAAATGTGGTAAAATCTACATTATGAAACAGCTGTACGACGAGGTAAATCTGGAGAATCACCTTCATGCGGCGTTTGGGCTGCGGGTGCAGATTAAATCGGTGGTGGCTAAAATCCCGGTCGGCGCGTCGTCGGCCGCGACGGTTTTTTTGACGGATAAAGGCTTGTTGTTTGCATTGATCGCAGCACGTGGCGGGCAGAACTTTGGTGATGTTAAGAAGATTCTGAACAGAATGAATTTAAGGGCCGAACAATTTTTACCGCCCCGAGCAGATGCAAATTATTTTGATCGTGTGGCAACGGCTAAGTTTCGCGAGGTTTTCCCTGGCCGCGAGCCGAAAAACGAAAGAGACACGGCGTTTTACAAGACATTGGCGTCGTACAATCCGGCGTTGGTGCAGATCGCCGAAGTTACGGGTAGCGTTATCAAGCAGTATGACAGCGACGCAGTTGGGCGTTGGCGACCGGCTGTTAAGTTTGCTTATCGGCGGATCAGGACGTCGTAGAGTTTAAATTATCGCATGCGTGCAATCTTGGCAATACTTGTGTTTGGAGTCTCGCCTAGTGTAATTTGTGCTAAATGCTGCGTCAACTCAGCACGTTGTTCCTCGCTTAAAGAAAGACGATCTCGCAAATTGTCAGTCTCGGTACCATCGAGCTCCTCAAATGCTGGTGGTGGCAAAAGTAGTGTTGCCAGTTGCTCCTGATAGCTATCGGCAGTCGGATCGATTGGACGTACAACGAGGTGTGCTTGGCGGACTTCTTTCTCTGTACATGTCACGAATGCATCCGTTGCGACGCCACGCGCTACTGCTAGATCGCGTGCGAAATAAGCTAGTTGATGTAGAGTTGCTTGTTGTGGTGATGGCAAATCGGCTGTTCGCTCAATATCGGAAAATGCTTCAGCGCCCAAGAACACAACCATTCGGCCTAGTGGCGCATATGGTACATGTTTATTATGTTGGAATTTGTCCAACATAAGTGTAGCGCCGGACACATCTTCCTCGCCGCGATAAATAGGAGACTCTGGAATTTTACCGCTGTAAATCCTTTGAAATACTGTCTCGGTCATTCGTATATAATATATGATTAAGGAGTATCTGTCAAGTTGATCTTCGAAGACTACAATCTTATATATTTAGACTAACGCCATCAGCCCGCGGATCAGTTTCCGGATCCCAACAGGTACGGAAATTTCGTTCGAGTTTCTTTAGTGCCTTCATGTCTTTCTCATCTAAACTAAAATCGAAAATTTCAAAATTGCTGGCGATGCGTTCGGGCGTGATTGACTTGGGTAGAACAATCAAGCCCTGTTCGACGCACCATCGCAGCATGATCTGCGCGTAAGTCCTGCCATGCTTGGCCGCGATGGCCTCGATAATCGGGTTTTCGAAACTAACAAAATGCGCCAACGGCGAATAGGCCTCAACAGCTATGTTATTTTCGCTGCAGTACTTTAGCAATTCCGGCTGCTGCAGGAAAACGTGTAATTCAACCTGGTTGATGGCTGGCATTACCTTGGCATAAGTTTTCATGTCTTCCAGATTCTTGATCGTGTAGTTACTGACGCCGATGGATCTTGCTCTGCCTGCTTCCTGGATTTCTTCCAGCGTGCGCCAACTGTCGCGCAGCTTGTCTTTCACTGGCCAATGCAGCAGTAATAAATCCGCGTAATCGGTTTGCATTTTGGTCAGCGATTCATCGAAACTTTTCATGGTGGCGTCGTATCCAAAGTTTTCGTTCTTGATTTTGGTTGTTAAGAAAAGGTCGCCACGACTCAAGCCCGAGCGCCGCCAAGCTTCGCCTAAGAACTGTTCGTTTTCATAATACTACGCGCTGTCGAAATGACGATAACCGTCTTTTATTGCTGCGTCAAAGGCACGGTCAAAATCGGTTTCGTCTTCGACCAGCCACGTGCCCAGGCCGATTTGCGGGATTTCGTTATCGTCGTTAAGTTTGATGGTTGGAACTTGCGCCATGGAGCCTCCTTGCTTTTCTGCTGTTAGTTTAGCATTGGGACGGGGGGGGGTGTCAAGGGTTATTGCTAGGTTTGGCGGGTCGAAATAAGTCTAATAAATGAGAAGAGGGCGGCCGATTTTGCAATCGATCCGCCCTGCAGGATTGAACAGCCTGCCCTGTTTGCCAGAATGCGCTGGCTCGCGGTTTGTGGTGTCAGCCGTCGGGGTGGAGCATGCTGCTCTCCCAGTCGGCCAGCCGGGCGGCGTCCTCGGCTTCCGCCTGCGTGAGCGGACCCTGAACGGGCTCGAGCGGTTCCGGCGTGACGCCGGCTGCCTTGCACCACCGCTCGTAGAAGAGACGCTGATGCCCGTAGGCATCGGTCCCAACCACGCTCCCTGTGGGCATGGACGTGTACTTCAACACGCCCGTGACCTGATCGGGGTCGTCGCCGGTCGTGCCCGTCTGCACCCATTCCAGGGTGCCGCCCAACGAGGGGCTGTGGCGCACGTAACGCACCACATCCGCCGGCCGGTACCCAAGCACCGCATGCTCTTCC
>WRLL01000036.1 GCA_009777625.1 Candidatus Saccharimonadota bacterium | reverse complement strand
GCCACTGGTGTAGCCAACTTGATGTGGCCCATTCTTTCGCGCCGTGAAGAACTTTTTGTAACCAATTCGCCGTTTTTGTCAACGGCCGCCTCGCGCGATCGAACGCCTTTCAACTTGGCGTCGTGCGGGTTGATATCCTTAACCGGACCGAAAATCCGTTCGCAGAACAGGCCATCGCGCTCTGGTTTCTGGGTGCGATAGTTGATAGTTTCGGGTTTGAGAACCTCGCCGTAGCTCCACGCCAAGATGTCATCTGGGCTGGCAACCGCCAGGCGCACCGCGTCAAAGTCGGTGATCGTTTTGTCATCTGTTCGTGCCATTAGGCGTCCTCCCTTTCGTTAAGTTCTGCAGCGAAATCTTCGTTCTCGTCGTCATCGTTGACGCCGCTGATTTCTTCGTCAACTGTCAATTCGTCATCAGTTGTGTCGTCGTCGGCGACTTCCTCGGCAAAGCCGGTTTCGTCGACTTCGGCCAGGTGTGCGCCTTCGCCGAGGTCAATGTCGCCTGCTTCGTCGGCTTCGTCGCGGACTTCTTCGCCAGATAATTCAGCGTCGATTTCCTCATCTAAGGCGTCGTCTTGGGGAACGACTTTGCCACCAGTTCCGGCTGATGTAACCAAGTTCTCGGCGTCTTTCAGCTCGTTGTCGTCGACCAAATCGACGCGTAGTCCCAAGCCTTGCAATTCCTTGACAAGAACCTTGAAACCTTCTGGCACGTCGGGGCCTTCGATCGGCGTGTTTTTGATGATCGCTTCGTAGGCTTTGGCGCGACCCTTGATGTCGTCGGATTTGATGGTCAACATTTCCTGTAAAGTAGTTGCTGCCCCATATGCTTCGAGCGCCCAAACTTCCATTTCGCCGAAGCGCTGGCCGCCGTTCTGAGCCTTTCCGCCCAGAGGTTGTTGAGTAACCATGGTGTAAGGACCGGTCGAGCGGGCGTGGATTTTGTCCTGGACCATGTGGTGCAATTTCAGAATGTACATGAAGCCAACAGTGGTGCGTTCCTGCAGCGGTTCGCCGGTGCGACCGTCGAACAGTTGAACTTTGCCGTCCTCGTCGAAACCGGCTTTCTTGAGTTCTTCGCGGATGGCTTCCTCTGTGATTCCGTCAAAGGCTGGCGCGGCGGCTTTGTAGCCGAGTTTTTTCGCGGCCATACCGATATGGACTTCGAACAGCTGGGCCAGGTTCATACGACTCGGCACGCCGAGCGGGTTCAAGATCATGTCGACAGGAGTACCGTCGGCCATGAATGGCATGTCTTCCTCTGGCAGAATCCGCGCGACGGTGGCTTTGTTGCCGTAGCGGCCGGCCAGTTTGTCGCCGACCTGGATTTTGCGGGTCTGGGCGATGTAGATTTCAATCTGTTGCAGGACGCCGGCTTTTAGTTCGTAGCCGCCAGCCCGGTCGAAAACTTTGACGGCGACGACTTTGCCGGATTCGCTTCTACCCACTCGGTGCGAAGTGTCGCGGACGTCTTTGGCTTTTTCACCGAATATCGCGCGCAGTAATCTTTCTTCGGAACTGAGTTCCTGTTCGCCCTTTGGCGTGATTTTACCCACCAGAACATCGCCTGGCTTGACTTCTGAACCGACGGTGATGATACCGCGGTCGTCCAGGTTTCGCAAAGTTTCTTCGCTGACATTTGGAATGTCGCGCGTCACGATTTCCGGACCCAATTTGGTGTCGCGGATTTCGACGGTCGAAGAAGTGATGTTGATAGAGGTCAGTTCGTCGTCCTCGACCAGGCGGCGCGAAATCAAACCGCCGTCTTCCATGTTGTAACCTTTCCACGGCATGAAGGCGACCAAAATGTCGCGACCCAGGGCCAATTCGCCGTCAGCGACAGAGGCGCCTTCGATCAGCGGCTGGCCTGCTTTAACTTTTTCGCCTCTTGACACGACGACGCGTTGATTGAATGATCGGTCTTCGTTGGACTTGACAAAGTGGCGTGGGAAGTAGGTTTCGATGTCTTTCGGGCCGTATTTGACCTGGACTTCGCCGGCGTCGGCTTTGATGACTTCGCCGTCGGCTCTTGCCACAATCAATTCAGCCGTGTTGGTAGCGATTTTGTGCTCCAAACCTGTTCCGACGATCGGGCTGGCCGGGTTGACCAGAGGCACCGACTGGCGTTGCATGTTGGCGCCCATCAAGTTTCGTTCACCGCGGTTCTTCTCGAGGAAAGGAATCAGCGCCGCTGTCGAGCCGATGACCTGCTGGCGGCTGACGTCCATGTAGGTGATGTCTTCGGCGTCGACAGTGGCCGGCTGCAAGTTGCGGCGGGCGTCGACGCGGTCTTCTTTGAATGAGCCGTCGGCGTTGAGTTCGGCCGAGGAGCCGGCGATAACCTCGCGGGCTTCGGCCGATGCGTCCATGTAGACGACCTCACTGGAAACCTTGCCGTTTTTGACTTTACGATAAGGAGCCTCGATAAAGCCGTATTCGTTGATCCGGGCGTAGCTGGCCAGGTTCAACACCAGGCCGACGTTGGCGCCCTCGGGAGTTTCGACGATACAGACGCGCGAGTAGTGTGTCGGGTGAACGTCGCGGACTTCGATGCCGGCGCGTTCTCTTGTTAAACCACCGGGACCCATTGACGACAAGCGTCGTTTGTGGCTAAGTTCGGAAATTGGGTTGGCTTGGTCCATGAACTGTGAGAGCTGTGACGATGCAAAGAATTCGCGAACGGCTGCCACAATCGGCCGCGCGTTGATCAATTGCGCCGGCGTTACGCTGTCCAATTCGGCAATTGACATGCGGTCGCGAACGTTGCGGTCTAGCCTTAACATACCGACGCGGAATTGACGCGCCACCAATTCGCCGACCAATTTGACGCGACGGTTCGAAAAGGCATCGATGTCGTCGGCCGGTTCCTGTGTGTTGTTCAATCTGATGATTTCGCTGATGATGGCGACCAAATCGTCCATCAACAAAACGCGGTTTTCAGCGGTGTTGGCGACGTCGGTATTTAATCCCAATTCTTTCTTTATATCTGTCAAGCGTTGGGTCATCTTGTAGCGACCAACCCTTGACACGTCAAAGCGTTTGAAGTCAAAGAACATTCTCTCCACCATTCAACGGGCGTTGTCAACCGTCGCCAAATCGCCCGGGCGGATTTTGCGGAAGACTTCGATCAGGGCTTCGTTGGTGCCGCGCGTGGTGTCTTTGTCGATAGTAGCGTCGACGAAATCGGTTTCGCCGGTGTTGACACCTTTGAACAAATCTTTCAAAGAAGTGTTGGTGCCGTAGCCGAGCGCTCGCAGCAACGTGGTGACAGCAATTTTGCGGCGGCGGTCAATTTTGACGAAGATCGCACCGTTAGCGGCGGTTTCGAATTCCAGCCAAGCGCCGCGACCCGGGATCAACTTGGCGCCGTAAAAGTTCTTTTCGCCGATTCGTTCAGCGGTGAAAAACACGCCGGCGCTGCGGATCAGCTGCGAAACTACAACTCTTTCTGAGCCGTTGATGACGAAAGTTCCACGATCGGTCATCCAGGGGTAATCGCCCAAATACAATTCGCTCTCTTTTACTTCGCCAGTCGTTTTGTTGGTCAATTCAACTTTGGCATACAGAGGCGCGTCAAAGCTAATATTGTCGTGCATGGCCTGCGCATCGGTGGTTTTCGGCTCGCCGAAGCGGTATTCGCCGAAGCGCAAACTCAATTTCTGACCGGTGTAATCCTCGATCGGGTTCATCTCAGCGAAAATCTCGCCCAAATCCTGCTGGACAAATTGCTGCCACGATGTTTTGAGGTGATCGACCAGATCGGGCATGTCGAGAACTTTGTTAAATTTGCTGAAATATTTTCGTTTTGTTAGACCGTCGACTTTGTCGGTCGTCGGCGTCGAACCATCCGCGCTCGATGCTTTTACCACGCTTGCTCCTTTTCTTGCGCCCCGCTAAACGCAATTTAAATTAATTGTAGTTCGATGGCGCGAAGGAACTAAGATCTGTTTGCTGTGGTTTTTTCGCGTTTTCAGTAGTGTGGGAAAACGCGACGAAACCAACTCAGCTCGCCGTGCCAAAGCGAGCATGCAAAAACAGACTTACACTACTTCATTGGTTCTAGTTTATATGAAAGGTTTAGGAAAGTCAAGGGTTTATTCCCACTGAATCGTCGCTGGCGGTTTAGGCGAAATGTCATAGACAACGCGGCTGACGCCGTCAACTTCTCCCATGATTCGTTTCGAAACTTTGATCAGGAGATCATAAGGCAACTCCGCCACGCCTGCCATTGTAGCATCCACGCTGGTAACAGCGCGAAGAGCCACAACGTTCCCATAAGTCCGCTCGCCATTCACAATACCGACTGCCTTGATTGGCAAGAGGATCGTCGCGGTTTCCCAGACCTCGTCGTACAGACCCGCAGCGCGTAGTTCCTTGACAAAGATGTCGTCAGCATTTTGCAACAATTCGATTTTCTCAGGGGTAACATCACCGATGACGCGGATGCCCAATCCCGGCCCAGGGAATGGATGACGTCCAATGAATTGATCAGGCAGACCGAGAGCGCGGCCGACTTCGCGAACTTCGTCCTTGTACAGTAAGCGCAATGGTTCGACCAGCTTCAGCCCATCTTGGCTGGTAAGCCACCAACGTTGTGATGCGA
Source organism: Candidatus Saccharimonadota bacterium (assembly GCA_009777625.1). Classification (GTDB taxonomy): domain Bacteria; phylum Patescibacteriota; class Saccharimonadia; order Saccharimonadales; family Saccharimonadaceae; genus WRLL01. Next base: position 2,196 of record WRLL01000036.1, on the reverse strand, counting down.
TTTGATGACTTTACCATCAGCGGTTTTGGATTCTGCGACGTCGGGCCAAATCGTGCCTTGCGCCAGCCACTTGATGCCTTTGATTTTGTTGGCTTCTTTTTGAAAGATATCTATAAAGCCAGAGCCAATGATTTTGCGCTTTTGTTCTGGATCAGTTACGCCAGCCAACTTTTCATAAAAATAGTCTTTTGCATCTACGCCGACGACGTTCAGATCTAGCTCCTTATACATCTCCTGAACATCGGAGAATTCATTCTTCCTTAGCAGACCATGATCGACAAAAATGCAGATCAGATTCGCGCCTATTGCCTGGTTCAGTAGCATAGCCGTTACCGACGAATCAACGCCGCCGCTGAGCGCCAGGATTACTTTATCGTCTTTCAAATCTTTTTTTATCTGCTGAACTGTTTGGTCGATGAATTCTTTGACAGTCCAATCTGGGTTGGTATCGCGCAAGGCTTCTTCCATTTCAAAACTCCTTTACTTATCGTTTAATTGTAACGGAAAGGTTTTTGATTTGTCAAATCGGATTCTTCATGTATAATGGTGGGATTACTTAAAATATAAGGGAGGCAAAATGGCACGCTACTTTGACGAACCGTCAAGAACATTTAGTGAATATCTATTCGTACCCGGCTACTCTTCGGCTGGAATGACACCGGACAAGGTCTCTTTGCAAACGCCGTTAACCAAATTTAAGAAAGGTACCCAGTCAGGGATTTCCCTTAATATCCCGCTGACCAGCGCCATCATGCAGTCTGTTTCTGACGATAATTTGGCGATTGCATTGGCGCGCGAGGGTGGCTTGTCGTTCGTCTATGTATCGCAATCAATCGAATCACAGGCAGCTATGGTAGCTCGTGCTAAAAACTATCGAGCCGGTTTTTCGCCTAGTGACACCAATGTCAAACCTGATCAGACAGTCGAAGAACTTTCACGTTTAAGAAAAGAAACTGGCCATACTACGGCAGCTGTGACCGATGACGGCACAGCAGATGGCAAATTGCTCGGCATCGTCAGTAGCCGCGATACTCGTCCGGACCACACTTCGCCGGGAACAAAGGTAAAAGACGTTATGACGCCGTTTGACGAATTGATTGTGGCTCAGGATGGCATCAGCCTCAGCGAAGCTAACGATCTGATCTGGGAGAAAAAATTGAACGTCTTGCCTATAATTGACAAACGGCAACATTTCGTAGCCTTTGTCTTTCGCAAAGACTATAATTCACATCGAGATAACCCACTGAGCGTGTCTGACGACGACAAACGTTATCTGGTCGGTGCCGGTGTTAACACGCGCGATTACGAGGAAAGAATCCCGGCGTTAGTCGAGGCTGGCGCGGATGCCCTTTGTATTGATTCGTCAGAGGGTTTCAGCGAATGGCAGAAGCAGACCTTGCAATTTGTAAGAAAGAAATACGGCAATAAGGTCAAAATCGGTGCCGGCAATGTCGTCGACGGCGAAGGTTTCCGCTTCTTGGCCGAAGCTGGTGCAGACTTTGTAAAGGTCGGCATCGGCGGTGGTTCGATCTGCATCACGCGCGAGCAAAAAGGTATCGGACGCGGCAACGCCACCGCGATTCAAGACGTCGCCAAGGCTCGCGACGAATATTTCCGCGAGACAGGCTGGTACGTACCTCTGTGTATGGACGGCGGCATCGTGCTGGACTACCACATGACTTTGGCGCTGGCGATGGGCGCGGATTTCCTGATGATGGGACGATATTTCGCACGCTTCGACGAGAGCCCGACACAAAAATTATTGGTTGACGGCAAATACGTCAAAGAATACTGGGGTGAAGGCGCCGCCCGCGCCCGCAACTGGCAACGCTACGACCACGGCGGCAAGGGCGGAAAATTAGCTTTCGAGGAAGGCGTTGATAGTTATGTGCCTTACGCTGGTTCGTTACACGATAACATCGCGTTGTCGCTGGCCAAGGTACGCGCCACGATGACGAACGCCGGCGCTCTAGACATACCTACCTTGCAAAAAGAGGCGAAGATTACGTTGGTTTCGGCCACCAGTATCCGCGAAGGCGGTGCTCATGATGTAACGCTGAAGTCTTAGGATTACAGTTTAGCCACTACATTGTCGATCAGGCCATATTCTTTGGCCTGTTTGGCGGTCATCCAAAAATCACGTTCCATGTCATCGCGTACCTTTTTCTCGGGCTGTCCAGTCGCTATGGCCATGAT
>WRLL01000035.1 GCA_009777625.1 Candidatus Saccharimonadota bacterium | reverse complement strand
GTGATTGAGTTTGTGGCACGATTGATTTTCGGCGGAGCGATTGGTTAGGATTTGTCTTTTGCGTCCTTCGCTGGTAATCGAAAGCTAAACGTTGAGCCATGATTCAGTCGCGATTTGACTTTTACTTCGGTGCCGATTTTTTCAGCCAGCTGCTTGACGACGTGCAGACCCAAACCGGTTCCCGACGTTTCGCGTGTGCGATAGTCCTCTGAACGCCAGAATCGCTGGAACAAATGCTTTTGATCGGAACCGCTAATGCCGATGCCAGTATCGCGGACAGATAGCTCGATCGCTGGTTTGCCATTCTCTGTTGTGCGGTGGGCGCCAATCGTAACGCCACCTTTGACGGTGTATCTTAGAGCGTTCATAATCAAGTTTTGCATCATTTCCTCTACCGGCATGCGAGCGACATTAATGGTATCGCTGGTGCGTAGATCGAGATCAAGCGATAGATGACGCTTCTTAGCCTCTGGTACGTATTTACTGTAAAGTTCGGTCATGAATTCTTCGATATTGACGTCTTCGGGGTACATCAGGACGCCACGCTGGGCGCGTGATAGGGTTGACAAGTCATTGACCATCTGGCCCAAATATAATATTTGATCATGGGCGGCGCCCAATGTCCCGGCAAAAGTTTTAGTATCGGCGCCTTTGTCGACTAATAGCTGCAAGTTGCTTAGCGTCCCTTCGGCTATAGCAACTGGTGTGCGTAATTCGTGGCTGACGACGCTAATGAATTCATCGCGTTCATCGTCGAGGGTTTTCTGCTTTGTGATGTCACGTGCGATAATGATAGCGTCGCCAAGATGCTGCTCGTCGTCATGAAAAGCATTACGAATCGGCGAAATTGACAAATACAAGTTAATCTTTTGCCCATCAGAATAGGTGTGTGTCAGGTCGCTGCGTTCAACCGCCTTTTTTGTGCCTATTAAATCGGACATTGGTATGGACTTGCCGTCTTCGTCTTTTAATTTGAAAAGCTTATCGACCGCGAGGCCATTGATATCACTGTTGGTGTCGAGCAAGCCAAGTGTTGCCGAGTTGTAGAGTCGAATCATACCACGATCGTCAACGCTAATAACTGCGTCGTTCATGCTGTTTATGACGGTTTCGAGTCGCCTGGTCTGTAATTTTTCACGGCTTTTTAGTTGCTCGTAAACCTCTATCCGGACCAATCGAGCTGACTTTAGCCAGATCAGTAAACCAACTGTGCCTAATGTCAAAACAGTTGAAATTATTATACTGACCATTCGCCCGCTGGTAGGATCTGGATATAAAATCCCAAAGGTTAACATAACTGTAGCGGTGTAAATCGCGCCAAAAATCAAGGCGCTGAAGCCGAAGATTATGTCGGTCGTAATTAGTAAAACAATTGCGAATATATACATAGCCGGTGTGTCGCCTATCACTGTTACAGCGTAGAATGCTGAGACTAGATAATACAAGACAAAAAATATTTTTAGTGACCGGCGGCTAGCGGGCCGAACAAACGCTTGGATCAGAGCCAGAGAAACAAATGCCGTGGTGGACGCAAGCAAGCAACAATTACCATAAAACGGTGAGGGCGACTCAGCGGGGGTAAAATATAAAAAGGCCGAATAGGCTGCTACCAAAGCCGCTATCGCCAGGCCAGACCAACGGATAGCCGCTAGTAGTGTCGGGCTATATCTGGGTTCGACATTTGATTTGACTCGGCCCACCTTTTTCATAAGCATAATTATAGCATAAGGACCAAACTTTATTAAATACAAAAGACAAATAAAGTTTGATCTATAAATATGGCGAAAACTGCTTCAACCAAGTTCGTTTTCGTTTAGCATGCGAACAGACTTTTTCCAGATTGGCCCAAAATTCGCGACTGTGATCCATATGTTTTGTGTGGTTAAGCTCATGCAGCAAAACATAATCGATCAGATCATTTGGCAAAGTCATGAGCATTATATTAAGCGAGATCGTGCCAGAGGTCGAGCAACTGCCCCAGCGGCTTTTGGCGTGGGTGAAGCGGACGCGTTCATAGCCGAAGCTATGCGTCATAGCCAAATATTTTAGGCGACGCGGTAAGTATGCCTTGGATTCTTTTCTAAGGGCTTTGGCGATGCCATCCTTGATCAGTTGGTTTTTTGTGGCTTCTGCAGTTGTAGGTTTTATGTATATATTTATATCTAGACCACGCAATTCAATATGTTCGCGCGGGCCGTCCTTGATTCTTAAGCGATGTGATTTGCCAATTTGTTCACCGTCGGCGTAAGTTTTCTTGGTCGGAATCTGGTGCAAGTTTTGTCGCAAATTAAAACGTGATTTATCAAGCAGCCTCTCGACCTCCTTAACCGCAACGAAACGCGGCAAATGCGCCACCAGCCGGCCATTGGTCTGAATCTTTAGTCGGACATACGAACCTTTGACGCGGCGAATTTCGATGTCGCCGAATTCGGGATCATACAGGCTACTGGACGAACGGACCACGAGACCTCGCGATTGGCGGTCTAGTCCCAGGGGCCTCGGCGGTCGGTGTTGCAGAGCGTTTAACCCCTTGAGTTTCAATGATCTTTTTCAGAACTGTCCGCGCCTGTGTCTGATAGGTGTGCTTGCCGCTGATGACAACGGTATTCTTATCGACAATGGGTGGTTGATAAGCTTTGACCTGGGCGTCAAATTCTTCAGCCGACAAAGATTGCTTGTATTTGTCGCCGCTGCGGCGGGCGTCGCGTTTTGTGGCGCGCGTTTGACTGGTTGGCCCATCGGTTTGAACAACTATAGTCAGAATCTTGAAGCCGGCTTTCTTGGCCTCGGCCGTCAGTTCGGCGCGGGCAGTTCGCGTGTCGTAACCGCCATCTAAAACAAAGGTCTTGCCAGTGCGAAACAACTCAGTGACGATCAGATCGGCGACTTGCTCAACCATGGTGTTCTCGTTATCTGAATAAGTATGATGTGCAAACAGCGTCCAGCGGACCTTGTCGCGGCTGACCAGTGCAGCGCCGAAAGTTTGTGCAAACTGCGTAGCGAAAAATGATTTACCACTACCCGGCGGGCCGGCAACAACTATGACCAATGGGTTGGATAAGTTTAACGACTCCATGTTCCTCCTTGGATTTGAACTATTGTAACATAAGTTGTAAATATTTCACACTCGGAAGAAAGTATGTTCACGCATCCTCTTCTCTGGTTGTTCATATTTATAGTAGTTTCTGTTAAGTTTGGCAAATTTCGTCGACGAAGCTCATTCCTATTAATTATAAGGTAAAACCGCCCGAATGTTGCACGGGCGGTCTCAGATTCTTTTTGAATTTTTTAAGCTTGAGACTTAGCGATTTTTCGTGCACCGAACAGTGCGGTCACAACAGTACCTAGTGCTAAGATGGCCCAGTTCAAGTTCAACGCACTTTCGACGCTTTCCGGTGTGAACATGAAGCCAGTTGATGGCAAGGTCATGACGATCGGCGGAGTAACTTCGATTTCGCCGCCACCTGAACCGCCAACGCAATCCGGGTCGTTGGCTAGCAGTGAGTCGTCAAACCAGCAAATCTCTGGGCTGTAAATATTTACAAAGTCAAACGTCATTGTGTAATTGTTGTCCCAAGTATAGGTCAAGTCATTGACGTCACCAAAGACATAAACATCAGTCAGGTCATCGATTTCGCGGACCTGGATTGTGTCGATTTTGCTTGAATCCGGTACGGTGATTTCGACTGGCTGATTGGCGCTGACTTCGACAGTGAACGGACCGGTGTAGTCAATCCACGTGTTGCCGCCGTCAAAGCTGTAGGTACCAGCGTAATCGCTGCCGTTCGCGCCGTTGATCGTGACCTCGAATTCGAATTTAACAGAGTCGGCGTCGGTTGGCAATGCGAATTTGCCGGTAACTTCGTCGTTAACGACTTTGTTGATTACAATCGTACCAGGATTAACGGTCGGCGGTACGACTTTGGCGGAACAGGTGTGCACTTCGTTGATCGAGTCAGAGTTGACTCCGGTCACGCCGGCAACGATGGCAACACTACCGGTGCCGGAGCCTTCTACGAACACAGTCTTGGTAAAGATTTCCGTGTTAGTCTGCCCCTCTGGGACGTATTGATAGTAGATCTGGAATTCTACGCCAGCGGCCGGGATGTCGCCGGTGGCTTCGATCTTCCACTCGTTGTGGTTGCTGGTCGAAATCCAGATTTCAAAGGCTTCGGTCGGACCGCCGGCCACCAGAAGTGTTTTACCGTTGCTGTTGCTGGTGATCTCTGGGCATGATTTGCCCGCGCTGTTTCCCCAACCGGTGGCGTCCCATTCTTCGTCGCCGAAGGTGAAGGTGATGCCATCAGCAGCTGTTGCCTGAATGTTTTCAAAGACGGTCTGAACTGGCTCGTTAACTGGTGTGGTCGTGACTTCAACAGATGATACGTCACTTGTGATAACGCTGTCCGAAGTCAGATCCTCAGTTGTTGCGTAAGCCATCGTGCTTGACCACGGTGCTAGCACTGTCGCAAACGCAAAAATAGCTGCGAATGTTACTTTTAAGAATGTTGATTTTTTGGTTGAACCAAAAAGTCCTCGCATGACATAAGTCCTTCTCCCACCAGTGTAAATTGATAATTTCTTCCTGAATTATTTCCACCATCTAGCAGGAGGAGACTAGAATAAGAACATATTACATTATCCATGTAAATATTGCAAGCACTAGTTCTTTATATTATGATAAGCTTATGTTTAATCAAAATAAAAACGCGTTTTGTTGACGCAAGAATCATTTCTATGGCACGGGCGGAGGGATTCGAACCCCCGACCCTTGGTTTTGGAGACCAATGCTCTGGCCAACTGAGCTACGCCCGTACGCTCAACAATTATATCATACTTTAACCTACCCACCTTCTACATCTCATAACAAGATTCCCAGATATTTCAAGACTTTACGTACTAAAAAAGTTTGTTTATAATGGTTAAGATTTAAGGGAAAGGTGGGTTATCGACCGAGATGAAGTTACTGATGCTTGGATGGGAGTTGCCGCCATACCACAGCGGCGGTCTTGGCGTGGCGTGTCTACAGATGGCGAAAGCCTTGTCAGCGCGTGGCGACATTGACCTTCAATTTGTCCTGCCCTATAGCGCTAAGCATGAGGTAGCCGAGCAGTTTCTTGATATTATTCCGGCCTCCAATCTAACGCCGATGATGGATGAAAAAGGTGATTTTTTGGCTATGGGTGCCTACGCTGGAGTCTGTTACGTCTGCAAAACCCGCGAATGTGAACATGCCGAAGAAATCAGTTCAGGTCTAGTCGGTGCAACGAAAAAGTACGCCATCCAAGTAGCCCGCCTGCTGAAAAAGCAAAAAATCTTACCTCAGGTTATCCATGCCCACGATTGGCTGACAATGGAAGCCGGCGCTCGCGCCAAAGAAATCTGCAAGGTACCTCTGGTGATTCACGTACATGCCACCGAATTTGAACGAGCCGGATGTTCGCGCGGCAATCCGCTGATCTGGGACATCGAATACAATGGGTTTATGATGGCCGATCGTATCTTCGCGGTCAGTCAACATACAAAAGATATCATTGTCAAAGAATACGATATCCCGGCCGATAAAGTCGAAGTGGTTTACAACGCACTCGACATCGACGGCATGATTCAGACAACTGTTGAAACAGATAACTATCTGTACGTCAAGGAAATGAAGCGCCAAGGCTATACAATTGTAGGCACTAACAGTCGTTTGACAGTCATGAAGGGATTGCCGTATCTGTTAGAAGCGGCAGCGTTGGCAATGAGCCGTAACCCGAAACTGCTCTTTGTGTTGGTCAGTAGCGGCGAAATGCGTGATCAGTTGATTGAGCTAGCGGCAGACTTGGGCATTTCGGATCGCGTGATCTTTGTTGGTTTTGTGCGTGGCCAGCTATGGCGTGAATTTTACGAACTGATTGACATCTTTACTCTGCCGTCAATGGTTGAACCGTTTGGCCTGACGGCTCTAGAGGCAGCACATTATGACACAGCAGTATTGGTTTCTAATACCACTGGTGTTGGTGAAGTGATGCACAATGTAATGCGATTCGACTACTGGGACACCCGCAAGCTGGCTGACGAAATAATCAATATTTCTCTATCGCCAGCGCTGTCGCATGAACTGCGAACTGGCGCCAAGAGTGAATACTTGAAATTATCATGGGACGATATCGCCGAACAATTAACGCATGAATACCAGAAAGTAACTTTCTGCCATAAGAATCACCACAGTAAAAAACACAAGGAGCACGCTTATGCCTAAATCGATCCAACTGTATCTGCACGTCCATCAACCTTGGCGAGTGCGGGAATATAGTGCCTTTGACACTGGGTCTAATCATAATTACTTTGAAGAGACCTCGTTGCATTCCGGTGCCAACAACGCGCGGATTTTCCGCAAGGTTGCCGACAAATCCTACTTCCCGGCTAATGCCGTGCTGCTCGAAATGCTTCATCAGCATCCAGAATTTAAGTTCTCTCTGTCGATGACCGGCACATTCATTGAACAATGTGAACGATACATGCCTGATTTATTAGAATCGTTCAAGGCATTGGTTGACACCGGTCGGGTCGAGATCGTCGGTGAAACTTACTATCACTCTTTGGCCTTCTTCTATAATCGGGCCGAATTCGATCGCCAAGTCGCCATGCATGCCAAGAAAATCCACGAGATATTCGGTGTGCGGCCGACGGCCTTTCGTAATACCGAACTGGCATATGACGACGATCTGGGCCATTGGGCCGAAGCGCACGGTTACAAAACGGTTTTGGCCGAAGGTTGGGACAAGGTTCTGGCGTGGCGTTCACCGAATTACGTTTACCAGCCAGCCGGCTCCAAGAAAACTCGGCTGCTGCTGAAGAATTATAAACTGAGTGACGACATGGC
>WRLL01000034.1 GCA_009777625.1 Candidatus Saccharimonadota bacterium | reverse complement strand
CAAAACCGGCAAACCGGCCATATCCTGGCAGGGCAAAACCGATTATGAAAAAATCAAATTGCGTGGCTATCGCCGGCAACTACTATTTTACAAATTGCTGGTAGAAAATTCGCGCGAATTTGCCGGCTGGACAGTCGACAGCGGAATCGTCGAGTTCGTCGAGCCAAATGCAAACGGTCAGATTGCCGGACTGGAAATTGACTATTCTGCACCACAAATTAAGGAAGAATCGCGCGTCTTTTCACAGCTTCTTCACGCCGTTTGGTCGCGGATCATGACGCTCGATTTGCCTAATATCACAGAGTTTTCGTCTGATTTCAAGGGAATATTGGATTTCGAGAAGTTGCTGGTCGAGGATGAAAAATGAATTTTTGGGATAACTTACCGCGGCCTTTTTTTGCGCTGGCACCAATGGAGAGTGTGACCGACGTGGCTTTTCGTCACGTGATTTTGCACGCCGGCGAAATCGCTAGACAAGAACCCCCCCCCACAAATCCTTTGTATGATAACAATTCGAACCGACCTGATATTTTCTTCACTGAATTCACTAACGCCGCTAGTTTTTGCTCGGAAAAAGGCGAGTTTTCAACCCGCGGACGATTAGTCTTCGCAGACGACGAACAGCCAATCGTCGCTCAAATTTGGGGCAAGAACCCGGAAAATTTCCGCCAAATGTCGCGCGCTCTGGCGGAAAAAGGTTTCGGCGGCATTGACATCAACATGGGCTGCCCCGACAAGGCCGTTGTGAAAAACGGTTCTGGCTCGGCGTTAATCGAAAATCCAAATTTAGCTGTCGAATTGATCAAAGCTGCACAAGAATCTCTTTGCCCGATCTCTGTCAAAACTCGCCTCGGTGCGCTAAATATCGACGAATGGCGACCCTGGGTAACAGTACTTCTTAAGCAAAATTTAGCCAACTTGACTGTGCATCTGCGAACCAGAAAAGAAATGAGTAAAGTCCCGGCGCATTTTGAATTGATTCCCGAAATCTTGAAATTACGGGACGTAGTGGCGCCGCAGACCAAAATAACCATCAACGGCGACATTCGCGATAGGGCGCACGGCATGAAAATTTGGCAGGAAAATCCAGGTATCGACGGTTTCATGATCGGCCGCGGCGTGTTTGCAAATCCGTTTTGTTTCACCTTTAATCAGAATCCGACGCGCGAGCAGCTTTTTGAACTTTTGAATCATCATTTGGATCAGTTTGATAAGTGGCAAAACTGTCGTCCCGAACTTGTTTCAGGATCTTCAGAATCAGAAAAAAATAACGTAGATTCTGAACATCCGGCTACGCGCGGGTTTCAGAATGACAAGTTATTGTTACGGAAATTCGATCCGCTAAAACACTTTTTCAAAATTTATGTTAAGGATTTCGCTGGTGCGGCGGGGCTGCGCGCCAAGCTTTATGATTGCAAAAATACCGAACAGGTCAGGGAAGTTCTGAAGCAATCCTTATTTTCCAGTAGTTAACAGCATCGCTACAGCCACAACCGCCGCGACAAACCAAACCGCATTCGTCAACACATTCGGCCAAATTTTTAACTTCACAGAAAATATGATAAGAAGGGCGCCACCCGTCAAATTGCCCAGCTGATACCACAGATTCTGCGCCGAAATCACGTCGAGAATATTGAGTACATAAAAGGTCACCAGCAGCCCCGCGCCCGCCCAACCAATTAAATTCAATCCCAATTTCTCGTGATGATCCCACCATCTTTTCGTCATTATTGCATCGGTCCTTTACTTGCCATTTCTTCGCTCAGGCTCGGTCGGCGTCGCGAAGTTCGGCGGCGCAATCCGGCAACCTTCAGTTTGGAACTGTACAGCGCGACCTGCTGCAAGGCGTCTTCTAGCTCGACTTCTGAGCCAGCCGTATCGCGTAACTTGATGGCACGTTGCAGGGCTTTTTCGGCTTCGGCCTCGACGATGTCATCGCTGTAATCGGCCTCGTCGACCAGAATTCGCACGCGTTTGGCGTCGATTTCGACGATGCCGCCGCTGATAGCAAAGTATTCCCGCGCATCATCCGGATCGGTTTTGCGTCGACGAATCGCGATAGCGCCAGGCTTGGCCAAAGTAACCAACGCCTCGTGATCGGGAAAAACCGAGATCTCGCCGCTCGTTGTCGGCAGAGTTATTTCGTAAACCTTTTCCTTGAATTTTTCGCCGGTCAGCGAAATCAGTTGCAACATTAACATGACGTCGTCCTTAGACATTTCGGGCTCCTTTCGCTATTTTTTCAAGAAACTTGGCTTTTCGTTCGCTGCTGGCTGTTCCGGTTTGGCCAAAGATTCGCACCTTCTTAACTTTTATGCCACAAAGTTTCAAAATATGATTCCTCATCAGTCTGGTCGGCGTCGGCGCCAGGAATTTATAATAAAAGCCCGGCCCGTCGCTGGTCATGATCAGTTCGGCCGTTCGGCCCGCCAGATGCCCATCGTGACGAAAGAAACTTTTCATATTGTAAGCATAGCCCGGCGTGAAAACGCGGTCGATCCAGCCTTTCAGCAGGCTCGGCATCGACGACCACCAGATCGGATAGATGAACACGATGTGATCGGCCCACTTGACCAGTTCTTGCGATTTCTCGATTTCCGCATCCGGTTTCATGAATTTGCGATAACCAAATCGCAGCACCGGATCGAACTTCATTTTGCCAAGTTGCAAAGTTTTGACGTCGCTCTTGGTCCGATCAATATTCTTGACAAAAGTGTCAAAGATTTCGTTATTGAAACCTTTGCTGTCAGGATGACCCAGGACGACCAAAACTTTGCGCTTCACCTATTTCTTCTCCGTTTTGTCCTTTAGCGCGCCGGCCATGTAGAACCAATCTTCCGGTTTGTCGTCGTACTTGCCGGCCAAAATCGCCTCGACGTCGTTCACCGCGTCGGCCAATTTGACGTAAGCCCCGGGAATGCCCGAGAAGATCTCGGCCACGTGGAAAGGTTGGCTAAAGTAGCGCTGCAAACGACGCGCCCGGCCGACGGTCTGTTTCTGCTCGTCCGACAATTCTTCCATACCGAGGATGGCGATGATGTCCTGCAGATCCTTGTACTCCTGCAAAACGCGCTGCGCGTCGCGAACGACCTTGTAGTGCTTTTCGCCGATGATTTCCGGATCAAGGATGGTCGAGCTGGAACCGAGCGGGTCGACGGCTGGATAGATACCAATTTCCGTCAAAGATCGGTCCAAAACGATCGTCGAGTCCAGGTGAGAGAAAGTCGCTGCCGGCGCCGGGTCGGTCAAGTCGTCGGCCGGCACATAGACCGCCTGAACAGAGGTAATCGAGCCCTTATTCGTCGAAGTAATTCGTTCCTGTAGGGCGCCCATTTCCTGTTGCAGGTTCGGCTGGTAACCGACAGCGCTCGGCATTCTTCCCAGCAAAGCCGAAACTTCCGAACCGGCCTGCGTAAAGCGGAAAATGTTGTCGATAAAGAGAAGGACGTCTTTTCCTTCGTCACGAAACGCCTCGGCCATGGTCAGACCGGTCAAGGCCACGCGCAGACGGGCTCCTGGTGGTTCGTTCATCTGACCGAAGACCAGCGACGTTTTGTCCAAGACTCCGGAATCTTTCATTTCGTGATAAAGGTCGTTGCCTTCACGCGTCCTTTCACCAACACCAGCAAAAACTGAGTTACCGCTATGGAACTTGGCGATGTTGTTGATCAACTCCTGAATCAAGACGGTTTTACCGACGCCGGCGCCGCCGAACAGGCCGACCTTGCCGCCTTTGGCGATCGGCGCAATCAGGTCGATGACTTTGATACCGGTTTCCAGGATCTCGGTTTTGCCCGATTGATCGACCAGCGGTGGTGGGTCGCGGTGAATCGGCATTTTCTTGGCGTCGGCCGGTTCGGGCTGGCCATCGATTGGCTGGCCGGTAACGTTGAACATGCGGCCTTGGGTGGCTGCGCCGACCGGAACGCTGATTGACGCGCCGGTGCCGGTAACTTCAGCGCCGCGCTCTAGGCCGTCGGTTGAACTGAGCGCAATCGCCCGCACAGTGGTTTCGCTCAGGTGCTGCGCGACTTCCAAAACGACTTCGTGCGCGTCTTTGCCGCGGCCGACCGCTACAGTCAACGCATCGTTGATCGCCGGTAATTGGCCTTTCTTGAATTCTGCGTCGACGACCACGCCGACGATCTGGATGATTTCACCCGAACTTTTCACTTCTTTACTACTCATTTTTCCTCCTTATCATTACTTAAATCCTTCCAATACTTCCGCGACAAAACTTTATAGCCCGAATTTTCGTGCAGTTTTTGCGAGGCTTGATTGAAGTCATAAACATTCGCGAGTAACAAATTGATTTTTCCCGCATGAGCAATTTTCTCAACCTCTGTTTCCAATTTGCGCGCAATACCATGGCGGCGATAATTTTCATTAACGCCAATTTCTTCAACTTCCAAAACTTCACGATATCTTGATTGAAAAAATTCAGGGTTAGTTTTAAAAGATAACAGGGAATAGCCGACAACTTTTGCGTCGCTCTCTGCTACTAATAACATTTTCTTATCATCGGTCAATGCCTTGCGATAGTCTTCTTCCAAATTTTTAAGGTCGTCTGTGAAAAGCGGCAGATTTGCAACATGAAGTTTCACAATCATCATCGAAAGTTCAACAACCGCCGGGATGTCTGATTCAGTTGCTTCGCGAATGATTACATCCGTCATTTCACCGCCTCCGCCCCAGCGCTAATTTCCGATAATTCCTGCGTAATCGCCGCCTGTCGCTCCTTGTTCATGGCCAGCGTCAAATCGTCCGACAGGGAAGAAGCGTTGTCGGTCGCGTTCTTCATCGCCATCATGCGCATCGAATGTTCCGACGCCAACGATTCGGCCAGAAACTGCACGATGTCAGCCCGCGCCAAACGCTCGGCCACGAAGTCCAACACCGTGCCGGGCGCTGGTTCGAACTTGACATATTCGGCCTTTGCATATTCGGTGTCGCCCGGTTCTCCAGGGATGTGGCCCATCGGCAACAGATAGTGCATTTTGACATCCTGCGACAGCGACGAGCGGAATTTGGTGTAAATCACGTCGACGGCGTCGTACTTCTCGGTCTTGTAGCCGTCCAGCATTGTGTTGACAATCGTCGTCAGTTCGATGTTGGACAGATCCTGCGGCAGCTTTTCATAAGTCCCGATCACGTTGTTGTCGTTCAGCCGCGTCGCGAACTGCGAGATTTTGCGCCCCAAGGCCAGAGTATCAGTCTCGACGCCGCGCTCTTTGTCGCGTTTCAATTCTGCCGTGTATTTCTTAAACACATTGGAATTGTACGCGCCGGCCAAACCGGTGTCCGACGAAATCACGACCAGCAAGCGCCGCTTGACATCGCGCCGCACGAACAGCGGGTGATGGTCGAGGTGGCAGATGTTGGACAGATAAATGAACAGATCGCGCGCCGCGTAAACGTAGTCATGTGTCGCCGTCGCGCGGTCAATGGCGCGGCGCATTTTCGACGCGGCGACCAGCTGCATGGCGCCGGTGATTTGCTTGGTGCTGTTGACCGAGCGAATGCGGGATTTTAGTTGTTGGACGCTAGGCATTGGTTTTCTCCTTCCAGATTTCGTGTAAGGTTTGGTAAGTTTCCGCGTCAAGCTCGCGCGTCATTTTCTCAAAATCTTCGGGGTTCAAGAAAATACCACCACAGTTGTAAGTGTACAAAGTCGTGTGAGGAATGGCGAACTTTACATCAGGCAAAATCTCGCGGATTTTCGCACGCCATTTTTCGACATTTGGAAAGTCTACTAAAGCAATCATCGACTCTCTCTCTCTGTCGGTATCAACGACATGTAAGAATTCGCCAGTCAATCGCGGCGTCTCCGTCAAGACTGCGCTGTTTACTTTGCCGACTTCGATTATCTTTTCGCGTGTTGCATCGTCCAAATCTTCCAAAGGCAGTTTAAGAAGGGAAACGTGAAATTCGTCCTTCAACTTAAACTTGCCAATGCTCGTAGGAAAACCTAATCCCTTAACATAATCATTGATGTAAAGGATCTGATAAAGCGCATTATTTTGGACGACGCTGTCGAAATTCATTTACTTCTTCTCCTTAGAACCTTTCGCGTCTTTAGCTTTCGCGCTCGGCTTTTCCTCAGCCTCAGCAGTCGGTTTATCACTAAACTCATTCGCAACCTTCTTAGCCATAGTTTCGATCATCTTGGCCAGGTCGCCCTCGACTTTTTCGCCGCCCTTGTTCAGCTTCTTCATGTCGTCTTTCTTGTCGGCCCACAGGCGTGCCACCAGAGCTTCGACGGCCGCGTGGATTTTCGCCACCGGCACAACATCGAACGCACCTGATGTCAAAGCCACAACACCAACGACTTGTTCCCAGATGGACAGGGCGCTGTACTGCGGCTGCTTCAGCAGTTCGGTCAGGCGTTGACCGCGGCCGATCGTCGCCTTGGTTTGCGGGTCCAGGTCGCTGCCGAACTGGGCAAAGGACGCCAGTTCCCGGAACTGCGCCAACGACAATTTCAGGCTGCCGCTGACCGACTTAACAGATTTGGTTTGGGCCGCGCCGCCGACACGCGACACCGACAGACCGACCGAAATCGCCGGACGGATTCCTTGATAGAACAGATCGGTTTCCAGGAAAATTTGGCCGTCAGTGATCGAGATCACGTTGGTCGGAATGTAGGCCGAGATGTCGCCAGCCTGAGTTTCGATGATCGGCAGGGCAGTCAAAGAACCGCCGCCCAATTCGTCGTTCATTTTCGCGCTTCGTTCCAGCAGGCGAGAGTGCAGGTAGAACACATCACCTGGATAAGCCTCGCGGCCCGGCGGGCGTCGCAGCAACAGCGACATCTGGCGATAAGCCGCGGCGTGCTTTGACAAATCATCGTAAATAATTAAGACGTCCTTGCCGTTTTCCATCCATTCCTCGCCCATCGCACAGCCGGCATAAGGCGCTACGTACTGCATCGGCGCGGGGTCGCTGGCGGTGGCGGCGACAACGGTGGTGTACTCCATCGCGCCTGTTTTTTCCAGCGTCCTTACGATACGCGCGACTGTCGATACCTTTTGCCCGATGGCAACGTAAATGCACAGCACGCCCTTACCCTTCTGGTTGATGATGGTATCGATGCAAATCGCGGTCTTCCCCGTTTGGCGGTCGCCGATAATCAGCTCCCTTTGCCCGCGCCCGATGGGAATCATCGCGTCGATTGCCTTAACGCCGGTTTGCAGCGGCACGTTTACTTCCCGGCGCGTGATAACGCCCGTGGCGACGCGCTCAATTTTGCGCATCGTT
>WRLL01000033.1 GCA_009777625.1 Candidatus Saccharimonadota bacterium | reverse complement strand
AAAGTACTTACTGAGTTTCAGCGATCCGCGGCCCAAACCTTCGATGCTGAGGGCCACGGAGTTTTCACCCGGATCGAACACGCCGTCCTTGCCGGTCGCGTCATCCTTCAGCTTCAAAACATACTGGCCGTCGTCATTTTCGAAAACATCTTTGGTTTTGCCGCTGTAAATCAATTTCATCTACGACTCCTTCATTTCGTTCAAGTATTTCTCATAGCCGATTTCGTCGAGTTTTGCTACTTTTTCGTGAACTGAATTTTCTAAACTACGTTTGTAATCGACTAACTTTTCGTTCAAGTTTTCATCGTTCGTCGCCAAGATTTCCGCGGCTAAAATGCCGGCATTCTTTGCGCCGTTGATCGCCACGGTCGCTACCGGAATACCCGTTGGCATCTGGACAATCGAATATAAGGAATCAACACCCTTCAAACTTTTCGTCTTAACGGGCACGCCGATTACCGGCAAAGTCGTGATCGATGCCACCATACCCGGCAAATGTGCCGCACCGCCCGCACCGGCTATGATGACTTTCAGACCGCGATCACGCGCAGTTTCGGCGTATTCATACAGCCGCCGCGGTGTGCGGTGGGCCGACACGACCGTGATTTCGTAATCGACTCTCAAACTGGTTAGTAGGTCCGCCGCTTCGTGCATGACCGGCAAATCCGAATCGCTACCCATTATTATTCCAACTTTCATAAAATCCCTCCTTAATCTTATTCATTATACTATTAATTGGTGATACAATAAAGTGATGACCAAGTTTCGCCTTCATACCAAATATAAGCCCACCGGCGACCAGCCGACGGCGATTGCTCAGTTGGTGTGCGGGTTGAACGACGGCGAGAAGGAGCAGACTTTACTGGGCGTGACAGGATCGGGCAAAACTTTCACCATGGCCAATATTATTGCGCAAACGCAAAAGCCAACGCTGGTTTTGGCGCATAACAAAACTTTAGCGGCGCAATTATTCAGCGAATTCAAACAGTTTTTCCCCGAGAATGAAGTCCACTACTTCGTCAGCTACTTTGACTACTATCAGCCCGAAGCCTACATCGCATCGAGCGACACTTACATCGAAAAGGATTCGCGCATCAACGAAGAAATTGATAGGTTAAGACACGCGGCAACGGCGGCGCTGCTGACGCGGCCCGACACTATCATCGTCGCCAGCGTGTCGTGCATTTACGGCATCGGCTCGCCCGGCGATTACGCCGAAATGTCGCTGACCGTCAAGAAAAACCAGCGGTACAAACAGGACAAATTCATCCGTCACCTTAACGACATTCAGTATCATCGAAACGATTTCGAGCTGTCGCGCGGAAATTTTCGCGTTCGTGGCGACGTTATCGATATCTTTCCGGCCGGGCATGAAACAGCTTTTCGCGTCGAATTTTTTGCTGACGAAATCGAGCGAATTTTGGAAATCGATCCGCTGACCGGCGAAATACTGAACCAGCCGGAACAGATTAAAATTTTCCCGACTAGCCATTATGTCACACCGCGTGATCGGCTGAACTTTGCGATTTCTAAAATCAAGAAAGAATTTGATGAACGTTTGAACTACTTTGAAAAGAATCATAAATACCTCGAAGCGCAAAGGATCTCACAAAGAACAAAATTCGATCTGGAGATGCTAGGGCAAACCGGTTTCGTAAAGGGAATCGAAAACTATTCGCGTTATCTGACCGACCGCGCGCCGGGCGAGCAACCGGCCACGCTGCTAGATTATTTTCCCGACGATTTTCTTTTACTGATTGACGAATCACATATGACTTTACCGCAGGTCCGCGGTATGTACAACGGTGACCGCGCTCGCAAAGAGACCTTAGTCGATTACGGGTTTCGATTGCCATCAGCATTGGATAATCGTCCTTTGACCTTTAACGAGTTCGAAAAGCACATCAACCAAGTCATCTACGTTTCCGCCACGCCGGCCGAATACGAATTAAGCCGTTCGCCAGCACCGGCCCAGCAGGTAATCCGCCCGACAGGATTATTAGATCCAAAAATCGACGTCCGCCCATCCGAAAACCAAGTCGACGACCTGATCGCCGAAATCCGCGATCGCATCCAAAAAAGCCAGCGCGTGTTGGTAACAACCTTGACCAAACGCATGGCCGAAGACCTGTCGGCGCATCTGATCGAGCTCGACATCAAAACCGCCTACATCCACAGCGACGTCGACACGCTGGAGCGCTCGGACATTCTGCGCGATCTGCGTGCTGGAGTCTACGACGTTTTGGTCGGCATAAATCTGTTAAGAGAAGGGCTCGATTTGCCGGAAGTCTCCTTGGTCGCGATAATTGACGCCGACAAAGAAGGCTTCTTAAGATCAGAACAAAGTTTGATTCAGACCATCGGTCGCGCCGCACGACATCTTGACGGAACCGTTATAATGTACGCTGACAACATGACCGGCTCGATGCAGCGCGCCATCAACGAGACCAACCGCCGTCGCGAAATTCAGGAAAAGTACAACACCAACCACGACATCACGCCGACCTCGATCGCCAAAGAAATCGATGAAGGCCTGCGCGCCATCATCCCGCAAAAGGACAAAAAACCGCGATTGAATTTGAACAAAATCCCGCGCGAAGAATATGCTGGGCTGATTAAAGATCTGACCGGGCAAATGGAGCTGGCGGCAGCGAACCTGGAATTCGAAAAGGCAGCAGAACTAAGAGATTTAGTCGCGGAAATTAAATCCAAAATTTAGACGGCGATCAATTCGTAGAGCCAGAATCCTCATCCAACATTTCGAATATCGCTTCGAAAGTATGCACCGCCCGCGCTGGGTGTATAGCAAAAGCGCCGTTCTTCAGCGCAGCGACGACTTTGTCATCGGTGATAGAGCCGTATTCGTGGGATCTGGCGGTGAGCAAATTAACAGGATTAGTTCTTAATCCTACATCAGTCAATTTATAATTCCACAGATATGCGTACAGGCTGATACGCACTTCGTCATTGACGAAAGGTTGCGGTTGTTCTTGTTGATACTTCTCTAAAAAAGAGCGTGGGATCTGTATGCCGCCGAAAACGCTGAACTTGATTTTTGTTTCGTCAATTGACGGCGCGTTCTTGACGGATGCGAGTTGTTTTTTCCAAAGCGGCCTACTATCAGAGCGAAATATCCAAGGCCAGTCAATTCTTTTGACGTAGTCATAATTCATAATTCCTGCTACCCCCAAACCGTCGCCTACGGCAGCATAAATTTCATCCAGCGGCTTTGTAAGTGCCAAATCCCACTCAATAATATTTACAGTATCAAAGTCCAGTTCATGCCCGACTTTTTCAAACCAATCCAGCGCACACAGATCACCGTTCTTCCATTTAAATTTTGGATCCTCAAACGGCAGAATATAATTACCGTCAAGCAATTCTATCAGTGATCGAGGAGGGGTATTGTCGACGTCGCCACCAAATAAACCAAAGATCGCACATCCAGGATTAAGCTGACGCAGCAAATTAATGTTTTGCTTGCACACTTCAAATTCTTTGTGATAACGAAAGAGGATAATACGTTTCATGCTAATACTATAGCTCAACGTTTCTGTAACACCAAAAGCGTGCTACAATAAGCTTATGAAAAAACTCCGCCTGATCATGCGCATCGTTACTATCGGTTTGTTTGTGCTCACTATTGTTGGCATCATTATGTTGATCTTTAACGAGCGGCTCAATTGGCTGGACACGTCCTACGAGATCATCGCTTTTTCGCTAGGTACCAGCGGTATGATCTTGGCCGTCGTGGCGCAAATAGATCAGTATCAGGACGAAAAGCGCTTCAAGCAGATGTTGGCCGAAATCAGAAACCTCAATCGCGAACATGACGACGATGAAAAGGTTGACGCTAAATTCCAAAAGAAATTGGACGCCTTGATGCAATTTGATCAAAAAATTTATCGAAAGCTGTCGCGAAAAAAATAATAGCTATGATATAATATCGCTACAATAATTTCTAAGGAGGGACAAATGACAACTACAGAAAATTCTGCTGCTCGCGGATTTCTGCCGCTCATATTTGCTGGCGGGATGGTATCCGTTGTTTTAGCAGCAGTGCTCAGCGTGCTCGGCATCAGCGGCGGGATTGCTATGCTGGCGAATCGAGCGTTTAGCTTTCCAGCCGTTTTGGGTTGGATATTCGGCGGTCTCGGCAGTGCTGCTGCGCTAATGATCGTCGGCGTTGGCGCGGTGGTTTTCACTGCTGTCGGCGTAGTCATGCTTGGTAGGGCCAAGAAAATGATCACAGCACAACCGGAGTTCATGAACACAGGTGCTTATCGTGGTACGATGTTCACGTCGGTTGGTGTGATGGCGATGCTAACTGTAGCCGCGGCCAGCGCTGCGGTGGCGATCGCGATTACTTCGTTGTTGGTGATCGGCGGAAACGTTTCAATCAAAAATTTGTATCTGGACGAATTTCTGCCAGCGATTATAGCTGCAGTAATATTAGCCGCAGTGACTTGGAATCTCTTGGGTATTGCTAAGAACAAGAAGAGCTTCGTTAAGATGCTGTCGATCGGTCTAATCGTTGTTGCGTCTGCCGCATTGGTGCTAGCCGGTGTTGCTGTCGGCGTTAAATCGCACAGCAAGGGTTCAAGTCTGAACACTCCTGGCTACAACTTGAACTCTGGCGGCTCGAACAGCTCGAATGGCTCTAACTCGAACTCAAATTCTGGGTCGAATAGCGAATCGAACAAGAATTCTAATTCCAACAAGAACAACTCTAATTCGTCCGGCTCTGGCTCATCTAACTCGGGGTCTGGATCTTCCAGCTCGGGATCGGGGTCCTCTGGCTCTAGCGGAACGGCCTGTGCCAGCGAGCGTCAGGCTTACACCCAAAGCGGTAGCCTCGACGACTACGAAGTCTACTACGATTGTTTATTGGACTACTACGGCGAATAATCAAATTTCAATCGAAAACGGGCTGTCGTTCAAGGCCCGTTTTATGTTACAATAGTCGCATGATGAAAATAACGAACGACGATGTCGCGCATTTGGCGACGCTTTCACAAATTGCGCTGACCGACGAGGAAACCGCCGCCTTG
Organism: Candidatus Saccharimonadota bacterium; assembly: GCA_009777625.1. GTDB lineage: Bacteria > Patescibacteriota > Saccharimonadia > Saccharimonadales > Saccharimonadaceae > WRLL01. The sequence goes on along the minus strand of WRLL01000033.1, from coordinate 2,925 downwards.
GCGATTGATTTGAAAAGTATTATTAAATATATCGAACAGTTGAGCGAGCTGGATACGACTGGTGTCGAGCCGACTTACCAGGTGACTGGCCTTTCCAATATTTGGCGCGAAGATGATATAGAAAAACAGGTGTCGCGCGAAGAATTATTGGCCTTAGCGCCGGATCAGAAAAATAATCAGGTTAAAGTCCCAAAGGTACTCTAAAATGGCCAACGCAATCCTAATCCATGGCTTTTGCAAAAAGAAGATCTACATGCTTCCCGGTCATCCGGTTATGAGCGAGAACCACTGGTTTCCGTGGTTGAAAACCGAACTCTGTCAGCGCGGTATTTTGACGGCCAATCCGGAACTGCCAAGGGCCTGGGCGCCCGATTACAAAAGCTGGAAACGCGAACTAGAGCGTCATGATATCAACGAAGACACAATTCTGATCGCCCACAGTTACGGCTGCGCGTTTCTGATACGCTGGCTGGGTGAAACGAACAAAACCGTTGGCAAAATCGTGTTGGTCACGCCATATATGGGCATCGATTTGGAAAAAGATTTGCCGCCGGAAGTCCTTGCTAAGTACGACTTTTTTAAATTCGATGTCGATCCCAATCTGGCAAAGAAAACAAGGCAAGGCCTGACGATTTTCAAATCAACCGACGACTTCGAAAAAGTCAATAAAAGTATCGACATTCTGCTGGATAAATGGGGTGATTCGGTCAAACTTATCACATTGAAAGACCGCGGCCATTTCCAAACGCGCGAAAAATGGATAGAATTTAAGTTCCCGGAACTACTGGAGGAGGTCATCAGTGAATAGCGAAATTTTAGAAATCCGTTCAAGGATTGTCAGTGGCGAAACAACCGCTCGCGCCGAAATCGAAAAAGCTTTAGCTGCGGCAAAAGAACACGAAGATCTGCATGCGTTACTGGAGATTTTGCCAGAATATGCATTGAATCGTGCTGACAAAATTGATGCACAAATAACTGAATTAAGAAAAAAGATTACTAACCCTGACCAGTTTAAAGAAGCTGTCGTCACCGAGGTCGGCCGCTTAGTCGGCATGCCGTATGTCGCCAAAGACAATTTCATGACAAAGCAAAGCCACACGACTGCTGCGTCAAAAATCCTCGAGAATTTTGAATCGCCGCTCGACGCTACGGCCATTGAAAAACTAAATAACGAGGGGGCGATCCTAATCGGCAAGGCCAACCTTGACGCGTTTGCTAACGGCGGCAGTACCGAAAACTCAGCCTTTGGTGCAACGAGAAATGCCGTAGATTCGTCGCGAGTTGCCGGTGGTACCTCGGGTGGTTCTGCAGTCGCAATTGCGAAAAACATCGTGCCGTTCGCGCTAGGTTCAGACACCGGCGCCAGCGTTCGCCAGCCTGCGTCATTCAATGGCGTGGTCGGTTACAAACCAACCTACGGCATGATTTCGCGATACGGTGTCGTAGAGTTCTCTAGCAGCACTGATGTCGTCGGCCCCTTAACGCACACTGTCGCCGACATGGAAATCTTGTGCGAGATTTTAGCCGGACGCGACGGACGTGACAGCACTTTGCATGAAAACTATTTTGAAGTCGAAGGAGGCAAACCAGACAAACTCAAGGTTGGTTTGATTCGTGATTTGATTGGCGAAGGCATCGACCCAGAAGTCAGGCAAAACACACTTGGCTTTGCCGAAAAATTGCGTACTCAAGGTCACACTGTAACAGAGGTTGACCTATCCATGAATAAATACGCGTTGGCAATTTACTACATCGTTACAGCAGCCGAGCTATCGTCGAATTTAGCATGCTTTGACGGCATTCGTTACGGCCGTCGCGCTGGCGTGCCAGACGAACCGATCGCCAATCAGCCGAACCGCTTTGCCACACCCGATTCGCAAGTTTTGACCGAAACGTCAACGTCTGACGCGAAAACTTTGGACGATATTTATGGTAAATCACGCAACGAAGGCTTCATGTCGGAAAATAAACGTCGCATCATGATCGGCACGTTTGTGCTATCGTCGGGCTATTTCGACGCATACTATCTGCAGGCGCAGAAAGCTCGGACGTTACTAATCCGCGAATTCGACAAGCTATTCGCTGACTATGATTTCCTGATTGGCCCAGTCGCGCCGACACCGGCCTACAAACTTGGTGAGAACATAAATGACTCGCTGAAAATGTACCTGTCTGACATCATGACTGTGCCGGCTAGTTTAGCAGGTTTGCCGGCGATTTCCTTGCCGAATGGTTCGAATAAAGAAGGTTTGCCGATCGGTGTGCAGATTATTGGGCCGATGAAATCCGACGCAAAGCTACTTAATCTTGCAAAAAGCATGGAGACCGAATGAGCCCGTCGCTAATATTCATGCTGGTCGCGATCATCGTTGTCGGTGTCGCGCTGCTGATCATAATTGCCAAAACCCGCGGCCGCGGTGGACTATTGGACCAACAGAAATACCGCGAAGCTTGGTTGAAAATCGAAAACAACCTGGATAAAAGCAATCTTGCGACGTTTCAATTCGCAGTCCTCAGCGCTGACAAATTGCTCGATCAGGCCCTGAAAGAATCCGGCATCAAAGGCGAGAAAATGGCCGACCGCCTGAAAAATGCCAAAGAAAAATTCAGCAACGTCAACCAAATTTGGGCTGCTCATAAACTGCGCAACGTCATTGCTCATGAACCCGATGCCAAGGTCAATTTGCTTGGCGCGAAACGCGCGTTGGCAACTTTCAAAAAGGCGTTGAAAGAACTGGGGGCAATATGACAAAATTCTTCAGCCGTTTAGACAAGAAGGGCAAATTGGTCCGCGATCACATCAGCCAAGACATCTTTGACCAGGGTCATCTTATCAAATCACGTAACATTTCCGGCGACGAATTTCTGCGTGCATTACTAGATAAATTTCCCGAAGAATTCGGCGAAATGGTTGAGGCTTATGAA
>WRLL01000032.1 GCA_009777625.1 Candidatus Saccharimonadota bacterium | reverse complement strand
CCACATTGTTGACAGACGAATTTTGCCCTCACTTTTGCCATGGGTATATTTTAACATATTAAGGAGGAATAGTTCCGGACATCGGAATTAGTGTTACCAGAAAAGTAACGTGGAAGGCCAAAGCGCGAGCGCTCCAGAATCTTTTTGTTCATTGGATTCCGGAACAAGTCCGGAATGACAAAAAGAGGAATTTATTCTGCCACTTCGGCGTGACTGTTCAAACTCTGATTCAATTTCTCGGCTTCTACACCCAGCGCATTCAGTTCTTCGACATCGGCGTTGTATTGATCGATCGCAGCGTTGATCTGATTGGCTTGGGCGTCCAGATCCTGCCCGCGGGCGATCAGCCGGTGATACTGCGAATTAAACGTCGCCATGCTGGTAAAACAGCCGGCGCGATCGGCGCAAGAATTAAACAAATCTACATCGCGATTATAAGCCGCCAAATCGGTTTCGTATTGGGCCATCGCCGTGTTGATCGATCCTTCTTCGGCCTCCATTTTGTTTTGCAGATCAGCGATGCGGCTTTGCAGTTCGTCGAAGACTTTCTGGTATTTTTCGTAGACCGCGACGACTTTACCGCGATCGATGAAGTACTTTTCGTAATACTTTTCCAATTCCGGTGACAAGATTCTTTCTTCGGTGGCCAGTAGTGAATGTAACTCGTTGAATTCCTGACCAGGTTCGGTCTCCTCGTAGAATTTCATTATGTCGAGAATCTGCTGATTATCAATTTTTGATTTCTCCTCGTATAGCAGTTTGTTGACACGTGATTTCTCCCCACTGCTTAATCGGTCATATGCAGCGTGCAGCATTTCGTGTGTAGTGGTAACGGTTTTGATGCCAATAACTCGCTCGTCCACGACATTGAAAATATAGATTCTTTTATCGTCAAAGACGTAGCAGCCTAGAATGTAAGCTTGTTCTTCTTTGATTGGACAGTTTTCGTTGAATTCGCCGCGGTCGTTCAGCTGAGTACGCGATGCCGCTAGCAGAAATTTGCCATGCGGATTCAACCCCGCATCATCAGCAATCGCCACAACCTCAGATGACAGAGGGTTTTGTCGAGCAGTGATATGATCCTGGATGCTTTGCAGGTTGATAGCGAATAGCCAGACACCTGCAGCCCAGATCAGGGGCAGGCCCACTGCCAAAATAATTATTCGGTAAAGTTTTTTCGACCTTGATGGCCGCGGCGAAACGGGTTTTCCTGAAACTCTCATACTTCCATTCTACTACAAAGCTAGCCCTTTCAGCTTCGGGATTCAAGCTTTTTAATGGATCGGTTATTTTGCAATAATTATTTCTTCAGCCAGCTCATCATTTTTCGCAGTTCTTGACCGACTTTGTTCAGCAGGTGCTCCGATTCTTTTCTCCTGGTAGCGAGGAATCTGGCTTGGCCGCCGGCATTGAATTCCTGGATGAATTCGCTGGCGAAGGTGCCGTCTTGGATCTCAGACAGAACTCGCTTCATTTCTTTTCGCGTGTCCTCTGTGATGATTCTTTTGCCTGACCTGTAATTTCCGTATTCTGCTGTGTTAGAGATGGAATAGAGCATCATTTCGAATCCGCCGCTGTTGACCAGATCGATGATCAGCTTCATTTCGTGGATACATTCAAAGTAAGCCATTTCCGGTTCGTAGCCAGCCTCGACCAGGGTGTCAAATCCGGCTTTCATTAGTTCGGTTACGCCGCCGCACAGAACGGCTTGTTCGCCGAACAGATCAGTTTCGGTTTCTTCCTTAAAAGAAGTTTCCAGGATGCCGGCGCGGCCAGCGCCGATTCCACAGGCGTAGGCCAGGGCGTAATCTTTGGCTTTGCCCGAGGCGTCCTGGTGGACCGCAATTAGGCTGGGGACGCCTTTGCCTTCTTGGTACTGGGTTCGAACGGTGTGGCCGGGACCTTTGGGTGCGACCATGATGACATCGATGTCTTTGGCCGGTTGCACCTGGCTGAAATGAACGTTAAAGCCGTGGGCGAACATCAGGACGTTGCCTTTTTTCATGTGAGGCGCGATTTGTTCCCGGTAGATCTGGGCGGCGCGTTCGTCGGGGACTAGCATCATGACGAAATCGCCGGCTTTAGCTGCTTCTTCGATGCCCAACACTTTCAGGCCGGCTTTTTTGGCTTCTTTGACGCTGTCTGAATCTGGCCTCAGGCCGACGACAACATTGGCGCCGCTGTCGGCCAAGTTCTGCGCGTGGGCGTGGCCTTGGCTGCCGAAACCGATAATCGCGATGGTTTTGCCGTTCAGTAATTTCAGGTTGCAATCTTTGTCGTAGTATTTTTTAATCATTTCTTTACTCCTTAAAATTATTTACATCTACTTTTCAAAATCTCTCGCTTGTCATCCTGAACTTGTTTCAGGATCCAATGAATTATCAACTGGATTCCGGATCGAGTCCGGAATGACGGAAGCCCGAGAATCTGGTTTAAGGCCGCGTTCGATCCCTGTAATGCCAGTGCGGCAAACTTCTGCGATGTCATGATCGGCCATCATATTCATGAAGGCGTCAAGTTTTTCCGGCGGGCCAGTCAGTTCGATGATCATGCTGTCCTTGGACAAGTCAATAATCCTGCCCCTGTAAATTTCGACGATTTCGCGAATAGCCGCGCGATCGTTTTTACCAGTCCTGACTTTTAAGAGAAGAAGCTCGCGATAAATGCTGTTTTTTGCCTCCAATGTAAAGATTTCCCGAACTACCTCTAGCTTTTCCGTCTGGGTCATAATCTGGTACAAGGCCTGATCGGTCCCCGTAAAAACGATCGTGATCCGCGAGATTTTCGGATTGTCGGTCGCGGAAACTGTCAACGAATCGATGGTAAAGCCGCGCCGCCCGAACAGACCGACGACCCGATCCAGCACGTTGGCCTGATTGTCGACCAGGATGCTGATGACTTCTTTCTTTGGCGTTTTATCCATTTTGCTCCTTTCTTATCCGATGATCATATCTTTCGCTGTGCCGCCGGCCGGGATCATGGGCAGAACGCGTTCTTCTTTGGCGATGGCGCAGTCGATCCAGACCGGGCCGTCGGATTTTAATGCTTCTTTAAAGGCTTTTTCGAATTCTGTCGGTGTCGATGCGCGGTAGCCTTTGCCGCCAAAGGCTTCGATTAATTTCGGGAAGTCAGTTTTTCTTTCGGGATTGGTGGCGGCATATTTTTTATCATAAAAGATTGTCTGCCACTGATACACCATGCCGAGCACCCGATTGTTCATGATAACAGTGATAATCGGCAGGTTCTGGCTAACGGCGGTGCTGGCCTCGTTCAAGTTCATGTGCAAAGAGCCATCGCTCGTGAAATGGATAACACGCCGCTTCGGGCAGCCGATCTGGGCGCCGATGGCAGCACCGTAGCCAAAGCCCATCGTACCCAAACCGCCGCTGGTCAGGAAAGCCCGCGTTTTCTTATGCTTCAGATATTGGGCGGCCCACATTTGGTGTTGGCCGACGTCTGTTGTGTAGATGGTGTCTTTGTCGGTCAGGTCGCAAACTGCAGTGATGACTTCGCTGGGACGCAATGTGGCCTTCGCGCATTTGTTGTTGGTGGATTCCTTTTTCCAGGTGGTGATCTGGGCTACCCACTTGGTTCGTTTCTTTGGTTTGATCAGAGGCAACAGTTTTTTCAAGAAGTCCTTGGCGTCACAGACCAGATATTTATCCACCAAGACGTTCTTGTTAATTTCGCTTCGGTCGATGTCGATCTGGATTTTCGTGGCTTTCTTGGCCCATTTCGGTGGGTTAAGGGCAACCCGGTCGCTGAACCGCGTGCCCAGCGCGACGACCAAATCGGCATGATCGACGGCTTTGTTGGCCGCGATGCTGCCGTGCATGCCAATCAGGCCAAGGTTAAGTTTGTTTTCGTACCCCAAAACACCGGCGCCCATCATCGTATGTGCGGCCGGAATATTGGCCTTTTTCACCAGTTCGTTCAGCAGATTGCTGGCATTGGCCGCTGCCACGCCACCGCCGAAGTGAATGACTGGGCGTTCTGCTTTGTTGATTAGGTTGGCAATCTCGGCGATTTCTTTGTCGTCGCAAACCGGCGCAGATGGCAAAGACAGGGGTGCCCGTTTCTTGTAATCAATCATTTCGGCTGTTACGTTTTTGGTAATGTCAATTAGGACGGGGCCTTTTCGCCCGCTGTTGGCAATACGAAAACCTTGCCGCAAGGCGTTTTCCAGATCTTCGATCCGGTTAACGAAAAAGTTGTGTTTCGTAATCGGCATCGTGACACCCGTGATGCAGATCTCCTGAAAAGCATCCCGACCGATCAGCGCGTCCGGCACGTTGGCGGTAATCGCAACCATAGGGATGCTGTCCATAAAAGCGGTAGCGATCCCAGTGGTCAGATTCGTCGCGCCCGGCCCGCTGGTGGCAATAACAACGCCGGTCTTCCCCGTCGCTCGAGAGTAGCCGTCCGCCGCGTGCGCTGCGCCCTGTTCATGAGCAAATAATACATGCTTGATTTTATCCTGGTAATCATACAGTGTGTCGTACAGATTTAATGCCGCGCCGCCGGGGTAGCCAAACACTGTGTCTACGCCGTGTTCCAATAAAACTTCTGCTACGATTTGTGATCCTGTCACTTTCATCTCTCGCTCATCCTTTTCTCTGCGTGCTAACCGGATTTAAATATTCTCGTTCAATTACTTATACACTACTTTTCACTTCTACGCAACTTGAGCAGGATCGGCAGACTCAACGGCACGAAAATTATCAGCGCCGTTCTTGATTCAGATCGATAGAAAGGAAAAATGGCGTCATAATCGGCATGGCCAAAATACCGGCAGTAACGACCGATTCAAAGGCGACCAATCGCAGGTTGCTTTTTCCACTTTTCATGATGTTAATTTTACCACGAAAGTATAGTTGCGCTGCAGTTTCGCTCGTGCATTTCTTGGTCAAAGTATGATATAATTTTGGCATGAGCAAAATCTCTGATTACTTGCGCCAACATCTGACCGGAGAAGTTTCGACCGAGCCAAACGTGCGGCGAGCCCTGGCGCGCGACGGCAGCGTGTTCGAATTGGCGCCGCAGCTGGCGATTTATCCGCGAACGACCAACGATGTGCGGAAAGTCATGCGTTTTGCGTGGCGGCTGGCCGAGCGTGGGCAGGTTTTACCGATCACGGCGCGTGGCGGCGGCACATCGACGACTGGCGCGGTGATCAGTAGTGGTGCGATTTTGTCCTTTACATCGCATATGGCCAGCATTTTGGAACTCGATGTTCGATCGAACATGGTGCGCGTCCAGCCCGGCGTCAGCATAACATCGCTGAACGAGGCGATGGCAACGCACGGATTGTTCTTTCCTGTCGAACCGAGTAACGCGCGGGTTGCGACCGTCGGCGGCGCCTTGGCATCAAACGCATCGGGCGTTAAGGCCACCAAGTACGGCTCGATCCGAAATTGGACCGATCGGCTAGAAGTCGTGTTGGCCAACGGCGAAATCATTCAGACCGAACGCTTGACCAAACAACAACTGAGCCGGAAAAAAGGCCTGCAAACCATGGAAGGCGAAATTTACCGCTCGCTTGATGCGCTGATTGATGACTATTCTGAAAAGTTGTCTGGTTTGGATTCGAACGCGCCTTTTCCGCTTCATCAGGTCAAAGCCAAGGACGGCTCGTTCAACCTGATGCCGTTGATCGTTGGTTCAGAAGGAACTTTGGGGATTATCACACAGGCGATCCTTAAGCTAGAGTCGCGGCCAGACGACGTATCGCTGATCGCGGCAGCGATACCTAATGGAATTGACGTCGCTGGCCTGACCGATCAACTGAAAGAATTAGAGCCGAGCCAGTTGGACTTTATCGACGGCGAGACTCTGAAATTGATCGAGGCCAAAGACGGCGGCACGCCGTGGCAAGTCGTTTCAAAAACTCGGCCCGCAACTCTGATTTTCATCGAATTCGACGACAAGCACCGCGCCAAGAAAGTCAAAAAGGTCGCCAAAATCCTGACCGAAGCTGGCGTGGCTGACGCTGAAATCGCCGACACGTTCGAGGATCAGGAAGCCCTGCGCGCTGTCAATCACAGCGTTTCTGTGATCACGAATTTTGCCGATCAGCACGCGGCCGCTCTGCCGATTAGTGGCGGTCTGATGGTTACGCCAAATCAAGTCCCAGAATTAGTCGACCGTATTAAGAAAGTCTTAACCAAAAACCATGTTGCAGCTGGAATTTGGGGTAGTTTAGGTGCTGGTCGGGTTGACGTTTGGCCTCTGTTGAATTTGGCCAACCTTGGTCAACGGCAAGCTTTGTTCAAGTTAACGCGCGAGATTCGCACTTTGGTCGAAGAAATGGGCGGTTCGATTTTGATCGAAACTGGCGGCGGTCGAATGGGCGCAGCATTTACTGAGGATTTCTATGGCGCGGAAATTGCAGCAACTTTCGTCAAAGTGAAAAAGATTTTCGACCCGTTTAGCACGCTGAATTCAGGTGTAAAGACTGGTACAACACAGGCTGAATTAGTCAAGATTCTGCGGAAAAATTATGATCGAGCGCGATTTGCTGAGTTGAATTTGAGTTAAAGTCCCAACGCCTTAGTAAACGCCGCTCGGTCAAAACCGACGATTTTGATCATATCGCCCTTTTCCGATTCTATGGTGCTAAACGGCACACCCATTTGGCCGCTAAGCTGGATCATTTTCTGTGCTGCGGCCTTGTCGGCGTCAACGAAAATCATCTCGAACTTTTGGTCCTTTTCTTCTAGCCATGCCTTTAGCGCGAAACACCATGGGCAGGTCATCGTACTGTAGACCGTGATTTTTGCTTTGGAATTTGATTTTGCCATCTTATACTCCTACTCAATTATTTTCTTTAATCAATTCACCGCCGATTTTTTCGACGTCGGCAATACCACCCAGATCAACCACATTAGTGAAACCGGCCTGCCGCAAAGCATACGTCGCATCGGCCGATCTTACACCGCGACGGCAGTGAACATAAATTTTCGTATCCTTTTCGACGTCGGGCATTTGACCAGTGTTCAACAATCGCACTGAATAATTTTCAAAGCTCTCGAAGTGACCGGCGGCATATTCATCCGGTTCGCGAACGTCATACAGTTTGGCGCCGTTTTTGCCGTCAGCCAGTATGTCGCTGAATTTCAGTTCAGATTGCTTTTCTGCCTTTTGTTCCGGTTCGGGTTGCGAAATTGTTTCGCCTTTGACTTCTCCCTGGTCGGAATCGCCGTGATTCATTAACAATGCACCTACAGCAACTATGGCCACCAGACCAGCGATGACAAAAATTATTCTTTTCATTTCCCCTCCTTACATTTATTACATAAACCATTAATCACAAAATTTCCGTTGACGCAGCAATCGCCCAGTTGCTTTTCCAGCATTGGCCGTAGTTGGTTAGCTATCTGAACATCGCGCAGTCGATCGCAGTTTTGGCAAAGGAAATGGTCGTGTGGCGCAGTGTTGGCATCGTAGCGCAGTGAACCGCGCCTGTCTTTTGGCGCCAAAGAAATTTCGCCACGTTGGGCCATCCGCGCCGTCAGTCGATGGACCGTCGTCGCGCTGAGCCCAGGAAAAGTTCGCTGCAGATGCTGCAGAATTTCGGCATTGGTTGCATGACCAGCTTTTTTTAAATACCCCAGCGCCGCTATGCGATATTTGGAATTTCGAGCTAAAACGTCGTTCATGTTGGTAGTATAGCAAAGTTTAAATTAAATGTAAACAATTTACAATAAAGATTTTGCAAAAGGAATTCAAGTTATGATATAATGTCGCGGACTTTGATAAGTTGTTTTACATGTACGTGGCAGCGAGCGCAATGATTTATTTTTTGCGCGCGTGGCGGAATTGGTAGACGCGCTAGCTTCAGGAGCTAGTGTCCATTCGGACGTGGAGGTTCAAGTCCTCTCGCGCGCACCACGACAGTAAATTTTGGAAATGCCGCCCATTTGGGTGGCTTTTTCTTGTCAACAAAGAATTTTCTTAGTTTAAATTTTCAGCCAACTTTCGTATAATTTTCGCGCAAGACTTTTACAATTTCGGTTATGTCGCCCTCGGCCTTGAATAAGGTATACGACGTTTCTTCATACGGATTCGAATGTATGTGCCACTGTCCTTTTTTCATGCGCAAAGTATCGCCAACTCCGAGCGCGCGTTCTGTCATATTTTCATTCTCGTCGAACACCTTCATTACACACTTACCGGATACCTGCACCAGATTTTCAAAAGCCTTTGGACGATTATGTTTTGGTAATTCCGTATGCGACGGGATGACCATAACACCGGTCGTTAGATTCTCATCCGAATGACTGAAATAAAAAGTTACTTTAGTTTGTGGATCCTGCCAGATTTCAAATGGCGTCATAGTTCTGCTCCTCTCGATAATCTCATTTTCACCCATTCGTTTGCGGCGTTT
>WRLL01000031.1 GCA_009777625.1 Candidatus Saccharimonadota bacterium | reverse complement strand
TCGCACGACTAGTCGGCGCGCTGAGCGTATCGCAGCTCGCCAGCCCCAGATGATGAATAGGATAATAGCTACGCCGACGATGATCTGTAGAAACAGCATGAAGCCAGGCAGAGAGCCAGCCAGCAATACCCAAACCCAACCTCCATTGTTGGTATTATTCATGAACTGATCACTACCGGGCGTCGCTGGTGAGTTTTGAGGCCAATACGCCAGCACTGCCGCAACAACCACGCCGAGCACGGCCATGACTCCTAAGAACAGGCAGATATAGGCCAAGTTTTGAAATAACCTGCCAAAGATCAAACGAGCGCGGACCGGTTCCTTTGGCTCACTTTGCACCGACAGGTTCGATGATGAATCTTTGGCTGTCTTCTCTTTGCCCAAGTCCTGGTGCGCTACGAACGACGGTGAGATTTCGTCGCTGATATGTGGCGCGCGTGGATTTCGTGCGCGACGGCTAGTCTTTGACTTGGTCTCCTTCGCCTTCTTCTTCATATGAATCATTTTAGCATAAGTTTTATGCTCGAGAAACCTATTTCTGACTATCGTAAGGCTAGATTGATCAACTGCCCTGCTTGTCCTACTTCACTAGAATGAACTGATTTTTGCCCTTTTTGATGAGAGATTTTTCTTTTATTTGCTGGTCAGCGTCAATCTTTGCGCCACTAACGGAAATGGCGTTTTGTTTGATTAAGCGTGAAGCTTCGGAATTAGAGCTGGCGATTTCTGACTCTGTTAAGGCATCAACAATCGTTAGGTCCTCGCGCAAATTAACTGTCGGAATTTCCTTTGCCAAAGCATCCAAATCCTCGTCTGTTAAATCGTTAAAGTCCGCGCTGCCAAACAACACACGCGTCACACGTTCAACAGAGGCGACTGTGTCGCGGCCATGGACTAATTCGGTAACTTCATGGGCCAAGGTCCGCTGCGCAGCGCGTTCGCCCGGATTCTCGAAATGATTTTCGGCCAGTGCATTGATTTCTTCGGACGACAAGAACGTGTAAATTTTTAGGTAATCGATCACGCCGGCGTCGTCGACGTTTAGCCAGAACTGGTAGAACTGATATGGCGAAGTCTTTTCGGCCGACAGCCAGATCGCGCCGTCTTCGCTCTTGCCAAACTTCTTCCCTGTTGACTTGTTGATGACCAGGGGCATACCAAAGACATCAGCACGAGCACCCTCAATCTTTCGGATCATTTGCATACCAGATACGGAATTGCCGAACTGATCAACTGCACAGAGCTGCAATGTCGCGCCCTTTTCCCGAAACAGATGCAAGAAGTCATATCCCTGGATCAATGAATAAGAAAACTCGGCGTAATTGATGCCTTTGCCACCTTCACCGATGCGATTCTGCACGAAATCGCGATCCAGCAGCTGCGTCATCGAGAAATGCCAGCCGATATCGCGCAGAAAATCGATGTATTTGACTTCGCGGAACCAGTCGTAATTGTTGACCAATTCGAACTTCTCACCGTGAAAAATGCTTTGGAACTGCGATTTGATGCCAGCGATGTTCTTTTCAATCGTTTCCAGGTCGATTTTAGCCCGTGTTTCGTCTTTTCCATCGGGATCGCCACCGGCCATCCCTGTTGCGCCGCCAGCCAGTAAAATACCTTTGTGGCCTGCGCGCAGGAAATGCAACGACAAAATCGCCGCCGCTAAATTGCCGATTGTCATCGAATCTGACGACGGATCGACACCCCAGTAAAAAATCTTGTCACCTCTGTCGATTTCAGACAGATCATCGAAAGTATGTTGCCCGATAAAGCCACGCCAAATTAGTTCTTCGCTTAACTTCATACATATAATATACACGAAAAGTTTTCGGCATCCAAATGCTTGTTTTATCAGTCTATTTGTGCTATACTGTTCACGTTAATTTAGCGAGATTTATCAGAGTAGAATATGCGAGAAGTCAAGAAGAAATCACCCAGCAAGTCCCCCGCAAAGAAACCGGCGGTTAAGAAGCCCACTGGTGCGAAAAGGCAGCAGTTTACGACTTATTCGAATTTGGCCAAGAATCAAGGCAAAAGCAAGCACGCCATCAAAAAAGACGAAAAAAACCGCGCACGTGCCGAATATCTGGCCACATTACCGAAAAACCCAGTAAAGCGATTCTTTGCGCGTCTGCACCCGAAACGCGTTTTCAAATACTGGTTTTCGATGCGCGGCCTGAAAATGATCGGGAAAATTGTCGGCGTAACGCTGTTGGTGATGGCTTTGGCGGCTGGCGCACTGTTTATGTACTTTAGAAAAGAATTGGATTCACTACGGCCCGAAGAACTAGCCAAACGCGTCCAAACCACCGTCAACAAATATTATGACCGAAACGGCGAATTATTATGGGAAGACAAAGGCACCGGCACCTATCGTCTAGTGGTCGAATCCGAACAAATCAGCCAATACATGAAGGACGCCACAGTTGCCATTGAGGACAAAGATTTCCACAATCACGGCGGTGTATCGTTCACCGGAATGCTCCGCGCGGTAGTTAATAATGTCCGCGGCAACGGTGATGTACAGGGTGGCTCAACACTGACGCAGCAGCTGATCAAGCAAGTTTTCTTCTACGAAGAGTCTGGCGAACGCGGTGTCAAAGGCGTACCCCGCAAAATCAAAGAAGCCATCCTGTCAGTCGAAGCCGAACGCATCTACACCAAGGATCAAATCTTGTCGATGTATCTGAACGAATCGCCATACGGTGGTCGACGTAATGGTGTCGAATCGGCGGCGCAAACTTACTTTGGTAAATCCGCTAAGGATCTGACTTTGGCTGAATCGGCCCTGTTAGCATCGATTCCTCAGAGTCCGACACGGTTCAATCCTTACGCAATAGCCGAACTGTGCACCGGGACAAATGCCGAAACCAATGAATGTAGTTTGTCGAACAACTCTCTGATTCGTCGCCAGCACACCGTGCTGGACAAAATGGCCGAGCAAGGCTATGTCAAACAAGCCCAGGCCGACGAAGCTAAAGCAGTCCCGATCCTCGACACAATAAAGCCCGAAGACGACGGAATGCAGGATGCCAAAGCACCGCACTTCATTCAAATGGTGAAAAGAGAACTGACTGAGAAACTCGGCGCCAAAGTCGTTGGTCAAGGCGGTCTAACGATAAAAACCACGTTGGACCTACGAGTTCAGAACGTTCTGGAAGGAACGATGAATGACCTGTTTAACGGCAAATATGCTTATCTGCCGCGTAACTGGGGCGCCGATAACGCTTCGTTTACGATGGTCGACAATCAGACCGGCCAGGTGCTCGGCGTGATGGGCAGCCGCGATTACAATTATCCGGATTACGGCGCGGTGAACTCAGCGACGTCCTTTATTCAGCCTGGATCGTCGATTAAGCCGCTGGTTTATGCTGCACTAATTGACAACCAGGAAAACCCGAACGGCACTTACGGCGCTGGTTCGATCATCGCTGACTCGCCAATTCCGCAGAACATCTATCGCACGTCGGACGGAACTTCAGTTAGAAACGCCGACAACAAATTCAAGGGCAACATACCACTTCGTCAGGGCCTGGGCGAATCGCGCAACGTTCCTGCAATCAAGGCGATGGCACTAAATGGCGTTGATGAGACGATGGACTTTATGCGCGCAGCTGGCAACACCAGTTACTGTACCGATGGCGCTGACCAGTCGGCGGGTCTTGCGGCCTCGATCGGTGGTTGTGGCGCCAAGCAAGTCGAACACGCCAACGCCTTTGGCACGATCGCTCGCGGCGGAGTTTACAAACCAGATACGACCATCATAGAGGCGCAAAATTCTCAGGGTAAAAAAGTTTACGAATGGAAAGACGAAGGCAAACAGGTCATGGATCCGCAAACCGCCTTCATCATCTCTGACATTTTAACTGACGGCAGCGCGCGATCAGGCGTGTTCGGCAGCTGTGCAGTCGGCTTCTGTACCAACGGTATCAAGACCGGCACAAAAACTGGTACATCCAACATCGGCAAATACAGTAAAGACCTTTGGATGATGAGCTACACACCGAAAGCCACGTTGGCGGTTTGGGCCGGCAACCACGTGCCAAAGGGTCTAAAGAGCGGCGATGGTATGTCCTTGGGCCCACTAGTGCGCGACATAAACACGGCCGTTTACAAGATTTTCGAGTCGGACGGTACTTACAAAAAGAATGACTGGTTCACGCAGCCAGCCGGCATTCAGAAACTCAGCGTCAGCGGCAAAAACGACATTTTCCCATCTTGGTACAACAAAAACCAGAAAACTGCCCAGACCGTCAAGATGACCTTTGACCGCATCAGCAAAAGGAAGGCCACTGACTGTACGCCCGCTGCTGCCCGCGAAGAACTGGACGTCATAAAGAATGTCGATCCAATTACTAAACAGACAACTTTCACTGCCCCAGAAGGTTACGACCCTAACGCCGACGACAACGTGCACAGCTGTAGCGATGTGGCGCCGTTCGTGTCGGTCATCACAGCCACACCTCTAGGCGGCGGACGCTATAGTGTTTCGGTGTTAGTGCGGGCCGGTACACATTCTGTATCGGAGGTAATAATCAGCTTGAACGGCAATAGCTACAATGCGTCGCAAGGCGCCGATGGTGACTGGAGCATTGTCGTAGCCGACCTGAATGGCAGCTATGACGTTAGCGCAAGAGCAATCGATGGCGGGTATTACAGTGGCGAAGGGTCGCAAAACTTGACATTCTCTAGCGGCGGCGGGACGCCTTAAAACTGTTGTGGCGAAATACTTGAAGCATTGGAAAGTCTTTCTGACTATCGTTTTTGGAGCGTTGACACTAGCGACTTTCGCTGCGCCCGTCAAATGGTCGCCTGATTTCTTCGCACCGTTCAATCTGTATCGACTGGCTGTCATGTTGATTTTTGTTATTTTGATTTTGTCGTCAAAAGAATTTCTTAAGCCTTTCCAATCAGTTAAGTTTCTTAAATTCTTAAGGTTTTTCAAGTTCCGCCGTGACCTGTTCACATCTTTCAAAAAGTCCATGGCCGAGGCTCCCCGCAGCGCCAAGATCTTGTCGATCGCTGTGCCATTAGTTGTGCTGATCTGCGTCATGATTCAAGTATTGTGGCCAGAGTTTGCAGCCTGGTTAATACGTTGCGACAGGAAAAGCGAGTGCGGGCTGAATTTCCGGCACGCGATTTTCGTCAAGGTAGCCTTTCAGCTGGTTGCCGCGGTAATCTTTGCTACCTTTCTTTACAAATTTGCCAAGAAGAAGCAGCTCTTGCCTGCTGTCGCCAGCTTTTTACTCATCTTCGTTCTGATCATGATGGCCGGTGAAGAGCTCAGTTGGGGACAGCGAATTTTCGGATGGGAAACGCCTGCCGATTATGCGCAAATCAACAAACAGGGCGAGACGAATTTGCATAACTTGGCAACTAACCTTTTCCAAAATACACTGTATTTCGGTGGTTGGTTGCTGCTAGTCGCATTGCCGTTTTTCCGTGACAATCTGAAGAAGTTCTTGGCGAAATTTAAGTCTATCAGTTTTCTAGGTGAATGGATACCGCCAGCCTACTTCATACTAATTTTCGCGGCCATTTACGGGCTAGTCGATCCGATTGTGGCGCCAGGAACTGGCGTGCGTTTCAGTTCTATTCTGTTCACGATCTTAGGCACGGCCGCGATTCTGATCTATCTGATTATTCCGGCGCGCAAGCAGTTGGCCGAACGGGTTTCGTTCACACTTGGTGTTTTCGCCATCGCGTTATTCTTTAACCTGTTAGTCCCAGATATGTGGGATGTTAACGCTGGCACGCCGACAGAATACCTTGAAACCTTTATTAGCTTTGGCATTATGTGGTGGGCGATTGATCTGAGGCGCAGGTTATTTTCGATTAGCCAGCGCGACCATTGAGTCTTCGGCCGAAGACGGCTTGTTGTGATTCTTATTCTGGTTGCGATTTGGCTTATTATTTCGGTTTTTATTAAAGCGCGACTGCTTGGTTGATTCTTTTTTAAGTTGGTCAGAGTGAAAGGCCGGCGCAGGCTTGACTTTGTTTTTGGTGGGTCGCATAGCGATTTTTTTGGCGAACATCATTCTGCCCGCTTCGGTTTGCAGGTTGCGAACGATTTCGACACGTAGTTTTTGGCCGATCATATTCTTTGCATCTTCGACGACGACCATTGTGCCGTCGTCCAAATATCCAACGGCTTGTTCGCGGTTGGCGCCGGGTTGGATCAGTTGGATTTCGACCGACTCGCCGGGCAGATGTTGAGTGCGCAGCATTTGGGCCAATTCGTTGACGTTGACGACGGTGATGCCGACGACTTTGGCGACTTTGTTCAGGTTGAAGTCGGTCGTGGCGATGGCCGCGTCGTAGTTCTTTGCCAAGTTCAGCAGGCGTTCGTCAACACCGCCAGCGTCGACTAAACCATCATTGACTATTGTGACACCAACAGTTTCAAGTTTCTGCAGTTCGCGGACATTTTCCAACCCGGCGCGAGCGCGCATGCGTTTGTCGTGGTCGGCCTTGTCGGCCAGCAGCTGCATTTCGCGAATCACGCTGCGTGGCACGATGATTTCGGCCGTGATAACGCCGGATTTTGCGACGTCAACAATGCGGCCGTCCATGATCGCCGAAGTATCAAGCAACAGCGAACCGCGCGCGACTTTTGGATTGCGCTGGCGGACTTTCATGATAGTTAGAAAAGTTGTTTGGGCCAATACTAAAACGGCCATTGATAAGATTAGTGTTTCCATTGAATAATTCCTTCCAGAAAGTATTATAGCACATAATACAAAACAGGTCGTCAAAATACGACCTGTTTTTGATTTAATCCCTAGGTTCCTACAGCCCAACCACATTCACACCATAAACCGCCTGCTCTTCTGTGAACTTGTCAAATATTAACTGGTCGATTAGACCCTGTCGCGAGAACGACATCATGTCCAAATAAGATTTCGCTTTTTTGGCTGCCTGATCATTCCAATCCGCGCCGGAGTTATCTGCGCCATAAATAGCATCCTCATTAGAAAACTTATCGAACTCTAGCTGTGCTACAAGCCCATCGCGCGAGAACGCCATCGTCCTCAAATAATTCTTGGCTGATTTGACGGCGTTTTTTTGGCCGGCCGTTTCTTCGACAGATTCGTCATCCTTTGACCCGTTATTTTCCGAAGAATTTTCCTCGGTTTCTGATTGGGATGAATCGCTATCATTCGTTTTCTCGGTATCGTGATTATCTGATCCAGTAGCGACTATAACAATAGCGACTATAACAATCATTACTACTATCCATACCCAAACTTTCTTTCCTTGTTTTGTCTGAGGTTTTTCTCCGCCCATTTTGGCTCCTTATTCTTTGGTGCGCTTACTACTCCTTGCCAGATCGCCGCAACCAAAAAACGACACCGCAAGGTGTCTTATCTCCATTCACAAGTCAGTTTTCACCGATTTGTTTATGCGGTGTCGATTTGAATCGATGAACCGCACGAACGCGTTCTGACTTGAAAAATAAAGATAAGACCTTTTTATTATAGCAAAGATGGATCAATTTGCAAAAAGATTCCGTTATCTCACGATATAATTATTACCAATAGCAATTTTATCAAAACAGTGAGGGAGTATCATGCCGACACAGTTTCAAAAAAAGGCGTGCGAAAAAGTAGTTTATTCCGATATGTTGGCTCAACGCGTCGTGTTATGCAATTCGTGGGGATTTTCTTATTTCCATTTACCTTTTGAGATCAAGAACATAAATGTCGTAAAGACAAAGATATAAATTGGGAATAGCAAGTTCTCGAAACTGAAATTAACTACTGACAATATACCCAGGAGACCACCCAGCGATCCGATCGCCCACGCTAGCTTTGGCTCGGTTCCGCGCTGTTTTAGAACTTTCTTTATCGTTAAACTGGCGCCTATCACGTCGATCAACAAAGCCAAGAGCAGCCCAGCGAGTTTACTATCGACAATAAACAGCAGAACAAACGCCACCGCGGCAACTATCAGCGAAGCAGCATCTAAACGACTGCCCCCCCCCGTACCATATTTAATCGATAATCCCAAAATCGCAGCCGGGCCGATTAATTGTCCAACTGTGAACCAAACATTCCCGCCTGTCATGATTGCAGATGTCAGGAATGAGATACTCAACATTGTAAACAACAGCCAAGTGATACGCTGTGGTACAGCCTGCTTTTTGACAATTGCGATGACGTAGGGGATCGACGAAGAAATGCCGACTATCATCGATATTATGCCGAGGATTTCTTGCCAAGTCATGGGGAAATTATATCATGACTGTGATTGCCGATTTAGGAATTCCACAATTTCATCATGGTTAGCCCGATTGTTCGCTACAACAACACCTGATTCTCGCGGGCTGAATTTGTCAGTATGGTAAAAGTTTGTCACAATCGCACCAGCTTCGGCGGCGATTAACG
>WRLL01000030.1 GCA_009777625.1 Candidatus Saccharimonadota bacterium | reverse complement strand
CAGTGATAGCCGCAACTATCGTTAGAAGCACGACAGGATGGAATTTCCGGCCGTAATACCAAGCCAATAAAGAAAAACCAGCCACTAATGACGCACGGGTCATCGACGGCGAGAACCCAGTTACGCTAGCAAAGGCAAACACTAGCCCACCGCCAAATCCCAGCGCTGCGAATCGACTAATTTTTGAGAACAAACGCCGAGCAAAACGAGTCAAAATCGTCAAGTTATAGCCGCTAGCCACTACGATATGAGTCAGGCTGGCGATCATAAACGCCGCCGACAGCGCGAACGGCAAGGCTGTCTTTTGCCCGGCCAGGATCCCCATACCCAAATCCGCCGCCGGCGATGGGATGACTTGGCGCAATTTGTCGCCGAAGCCATCGCGTAAATCGCGCATCGGATCGGCCGTCAGCGAATGCGTGACGCTCGACAGATTGGCGAAACTCATATTGGCCGGAAAAGTGCCGAAACCGGGCCGCAGCTGGCCAGTGATTTCGACAACATCGCTGCGTTTGACTTCGATGCCACCATGCAGAAAGGCGCTGGCCCAGACTTGACCTGGCAGGGCTGTGAAATAATCGTTCAGATCTTCGTCATTTTCGATTTCTTCTGATAACAATTTGTTGTAATCGGCTTGCAGGATAACTTCGACATCGACCAATCTTACGCGTAAATCATGGCTTGGTCCGAAATCAGGGTCTTCGCTGACTTTGCCACGCAAAACCACATTTTGCCCCAAGAAGTCACTGTAAATATCTAGGTCAACTCGTGTCAGTGTGCCACGCCATAATCCGATAAAAAGGCCGGTGATTATTGCGAAAAGGATCATGATTCTCAAACGGCTGGCGAATATCGGGATTAGAAAAATAATAGCCAACGCAAAGAAAAATGTCTGGCCGAATAGGGCAGTTGCCTGGACTGCACTGAGCCCGACGCCAGCCAAAAACCCGCTAGCTACTGACGCGATCAACCATGAAGTGTGAATTTTCTTTCGGAAGAGTTCAACCCACCACATGTGAATTTTCTTAAGCATTTTCACGATAAAAAGTATAACAAAAAACGTCGCACCATTTTACAGGCGCGACGCTTCAATGCAATTTGGTGAGACGGGCGGGGCTCGAACCCGCGACACCAGGCTTAAAAGGCCCGTGCTCTGCCAACTGAGCTACCGTCCCAAACTGTTAGCGAACGTTTCTCCTTGTCAAATCATCTCTGCCAAATCGCCGCACGGAACCGTGCTGATTATTTTCTGGCTCGTTACACTCGACAACTGAGCTACCGTCCTAAATAACTTGTCCAAAAAAGACCGTTTCATTTTAGCAGAGATGGCGATTTTTCGCAAGGTGTCAACGTAAGTTTATCGCACGAGACCTTTACCAGGAAATCTTGAATGATTTTAGCTTGCTCTTTAGCCTCGAGCAGAAAAGCATCATGACCATAAGTCGATTCGATTTCGATATGTTCAACATCGTAGTCCTTTGATTTTAATTCTCGCGCAATTTCGGCTGATTGGCTCGATGGATAAAGCCAGTCCGACTGAAAGGAAATCACCAAAAACTTCGCAGTCGTTGCGTCAGCCTTGACAAATCTTTTTGAAACATCGAAATTGTCCATAGCTTCAGTCAAATACAGATAAGAATTTGCATCGAAACGTCCGGTAAATTTGTCGCCATTGTAGCGCAGATAGTTTTCGACTTGGAAAAAGTTGCCTTTAGTTTGTCGAGCGAATTTTCGCTGCATTGATTGGTCGCTCATGTAAGTGATATGGCCCAGCATTCGAGCATTAGCCAAACCTTGATTCGGTTTCTTATCATTGCAGTAATAATTTCCGCCATTCCAATTCGGGTCTGCAATGATCGATTGACGTTGAACGTAATTAAAGGCAATTTGCTGTGGCGAGTGTTTCATCGTTGCGGCAATCGGAATAACGGCACGGATTTTGTTCGGATAATCAATCGCCCATTGCAAGGCCTGCATACCGCCCATCGAACCACCGGCCACCGCTAGTAGTCTGTCAATCCCTAAGAAGTCGATGAGACGCTCTTGCGCTGAAACTATATCACTGATAGTAATCGATGGAAAGTCCGATCCATAATTCCTGCCTGTCACGAGATTTAGCGATGACGGTCCAGTTGTGCCCGAACAGCCGCCTAATACATTTGAACAAATAACGAAATATCGATCGGTATCAAAAGCTTTGCCCGGTCCAATCATGTTGTCCCACCAACCAGGCTTCTTTGCACAATCGTGCCAGCCAGCGGCATGAGCGTCGCCCGAAAAAGCATGCTCAATTAAAATAGCGTTGTTTCTTTTCTCATTCAGCTGGCCGTAAGTTTCGTAGGCAATTTTAACGCTTTCTAATTTCTTGCCCGATTCCACAACCAATTCACCAAGCTCGAAATACTTCGTCTCGACATTTCCTAAATTCTTTTCCATTTCGTTCTCCCTTTGATGTTTAAGTGCTATGCGTGAAAAGTCACATGCACATCATCATGGGAGACGACATTTTGTTTTGGCGAAGCGAAAGAGAGTTGTTGGTGACTTGGAAAGTGTTTTGTGAGAACTTTGCCATTTCTGACTCCCTTTGATGTCTTTGTAAGAAATATTATAACACGAGAAGACGAGTAAAAGAAAATAAATTTTCTTTTTCGAGACGCCGAAGTGTTACATGATTTCGATAGAAATTATATACCACGAGAAGAATTTAAGCGCCGACTTTATCTTTTTTCTGGCCACGTTTGGCGTTACGTTCGATGTATTCGATAATTGGCGTGGCGACATCTCGGCCAGTAATCGCTTCGATGCCAAAGCCCGGACTGGCGTTGACTTCCAGAACTAGCGGGCCGCGATCGCTGCGCATCATGTCAACACCGCAGACGCTGAGGCCCAAGGCTTTAGCGGCTTTGATAGCAATTTTTCGCTCTTCTTCGGTAAGCTTGATCGGTACGCCTTCTCCGCCTTTGTGCAAATTGCTGCGAAAATCATCGTCCAGACTTTGACGCCTCATGCTGGCCACCACGCGACCGCCGACCACGAAAGCTCGGATGTCGACGCCAGCTGATTCTTTGATGAATTCTTGAATCATGATGTTGGTACCGTCTTCGTTATAGATATAGAAAGCTTGCAGCGCCGACTTCGCCGCTTTCTTAGTATCAGCTAAAACTACACCATTACCGTGCGTCGAACGACCCAGTTTGATGATGACCGGCGCGCCACCGACCTGATCGAGCATACCGTCGATATCCATCGAGTTGCGGCTAAAGACTGTCTTTGGTACATCAACGTGACGAGCAAGAATCTGTGTTGAGCGCAATTTATCGCGCGAGCGGGCAATAGCCACTGCACTGGCAGTTGTAAATAGGCCCTCACGTTCGAGCTGGCGAACGATGGCCGTGCCATAACGCGTCATGTAATTGGCAATGCGCGGTATAATCGCCTGATACTGTTTAATGTCAATCTCTTGCCCCTTGTAAATAACCGCTGGATCTTTTCGCTCGACTGAAACGAAGCAGTTCTTGTATTTTATGACGTCGACTTCATGGCCACGGGAGCGGGCAACCTCGGCTAGACGCCTAGTCGAGTAGTTGATATTGCCGTTGGATAAGATGGCTATTTTCATACTAGTAGTTCCATTTCTGCTCACCAGCTTCATTGAGCTCTACATTAACAAGAAAGCGCGACCTGATAAGACGACGGCCGATCAGAAATGGGTAGCCCATTTCAGAACGATCCGACAATGTAATTATACCTTGAAAAGCACGCCCGTCAATCGAAACGCGGGTACGAATGCTGTATCGAGCCTGCTCATGACCATTGCTAGAGCGAACATTTTGAGTAAAGAAATCTTTTACGGCGCAATGCTCTGTCGCACCGGATTTAGTTATAACATTAGTTGATGGCATAATGTCAAAATGTAGAGTATCGCCTTTGATGTGGATATTTTCAGCATGAAGAGAACTTGAAAATGCCCCTGTGTCTACCTTGGAAACAATAGATTTGATTCCAAGATCGCGAAGCCTTGCCGTAGTACGACGACCGATAATTTTCATGGGCTGTTTGCGCGGTCGACCATATTGCTCACGGACAGCATGTTCAAGATTGCGGGTAAAACCACGAATATTCTGTTCAGCATTAGCGCCAGTAACGATCTGCGAACCCTGATTAACTTCTAAAACAAAGAGCTTGCCAGTGTCTGTCTCTTCTATCACATCCACGCCAGAGATCTGGAGATTTGCGGCGACAGCAGCACGTTTAGCTATGCGACGGATCGGCATGGGAGTATCTTTAACCTTGTAATATTCAGCATGGCCGCCAGCGGAGGTATTATTGAGATGAGTATGATCGTCAGCACGCATGCGTTTTATCACGAAACTTGGCTTATCCATATAGACGCCAACACGCCAGTCACCTTTATTTGGAATAAAGCGCTGGCATACGAAGTGCTTGTCTGGATTATCCTCAAGAATCTGCCTGGTTTCGTCGGTAGACGCGAGATAGTTATGGTGGCCCTTCTCGCCCATGTAATCTTTTACAACGAACTTGTCACCTAACTGCTTGGTGTGCACACCAGATTGTAGAAATTCGCGTAGACGGTCAGTACGCCGGATATAGACTGTGTATGGCATGCGAACCTCGTGACTCCATAACCGAAAAAACGTTGCTAGTTTACTGATGCCCATACCTATGGGCAAAGTGTCAACAAATTGAACACCTTTGTAATAGAGGTAATTAGCAAGAGCAGCAGCTTCCTCGATCATGGATTCCCACGATTTGAAATACACAAAATCGACCGATGCAAGATCTATCCCAGTGACAGTATCGATTACATGAGCCTCATGGTCTTCAGTTATTATAAAAGCAAGGTTCTCGAGCGCAACAGTAGTAATATCAAAGTTGGCCAAACCACCGTACTTCTGTAGACGACGACCAAAGCCACCATAGCGAGTGCTAGACATATCACGCTCAACAGTAAAAACAATAACGAGTTGCTTCTTTTTGGCTGGTTGGCTCATTTGGCAATCTCCTCAATATAATCTAGTAAAATTGACATCTTCTGATCGGTTGCAGCGCCATCTTGGATCTGGGGGGTTTGGTTGACTTCGAGAATAACTGGCTCGTTATCCACCTTGTTGATCATGAGGTCAACGCCAGCGAAGCTTTCACGGCTCGTCGCATAGGCAGCAGCAAGAACGGCTTGCTTGGCGGCATCAGAGATTGAGTTAAGTGGGACAGCAACGCCTTCGGCACCGGCCGAGGTGTTGTTAATATGGGTATCAGATTTAGTGTCTCGAGTGCGTTTTAGAATGAAGCGAATTTTGCCGCCGAGAACAATACAACGATAGTCACAGTCATTTGGAATAAATTCTTGAATAATAAAAGTGAGGTCCTTGTGGCCATTTAGAACATTTTGGAGTTCAGCAAAATTATGTATGAGGAAATTATTATTACCACCGTAGCCGTCAGCAGCTTTAACGACAACCGGATATGGGATAGGCGCAGCAGAACGCTTTTTGTAGGATCTGATAATCTCACGGCGCGAACTTGTGAACGTGCGCGGCAGCGGAACGTTGCTATTCGCAAGCATAGCAAGTTCGCCAACTTTTGTTAGTGGCACAATATTCGCAAGTTCTTTTGAGAAATATGGGATATTATTATAATCGCAATATTTTGCAACAGCCAAAGCCTGTTGTGGGCATTTATACCAGAGATTAAAATATACAAGATCGAAGCTCTTGATATCACGTCCCGTCAAAGCTTCGGTTATTCTTAATTGGCCATCGATGATTTCAATGTGCATGTCTTTTAATGAGCCTCTGAACAGCTCTAGGTCCCGTTCTTTTGCTGCTTCCGATAGGCGACTGAACAACATTTCGATATAGCCTAACTTGTGATTACGATAGCTGAATAACACCAGGATTTGTTTCTTTCTCATGATCTACCCCGCTCATTAACGATATCAGATAATACAGAGGCAACTGCCTTGTGCATCTTGCGACCAGATAAGGGATTCTGACGGGTAACGGGTAGTTCTGGGCTGCGCAAATTAGCCTCCATGACATGTGGCATACGCTCCGGGTCAAAATAAAAATCAACTGCACCTAGGATATATTCTTCTCCTGTTTCTTGTGCGACCCTATTAATGATATCTTCTGTTGTCTCGGCTAACGCCACATATAGATCATCTGGCAAATCTGCATCAACATAAACATCGTTGCCCATTTTGTCGCCAATGTTCGGAACTATACGCAAAACTGGCGCCAAAGTATGGGCATTCCCACGTTTAACAATAAACATCCGTAATTCGCTCAAGAGGTCTTCGCGCTTTGCACGTTCAACTAGGCCGCGGTATGCCTCATCGACAGCTTCGATCTCTTCGGGTAAACGTCCAAATCGGATCCTTGGTTGTAGAATCTGCGGTCGCAGACCAGTATCACTATCAATTTGCGATATTAGCCACTGAAGCGCTTCTTCCTTAGGCATGATTTTGGTCGACTTTCCACCTGCACCCGAATTGCTTTTTAAGACTACGTCTTGACCGGACACGACAGCAATCATCTCTTCCATGGTAGCTAAATCAGTATCAGTCGATATCAATTGTGTTGGGACCTGATAGCCTTCTAATACTCGCCTATATAACTCGTATTTGCTACCGGCTAGCTTTTTTACATTATTGGAATTTAATTTTGGAATAGTTTCTGAGCCATCAACATTTATACTAGGCACTAACCTAACATGCATTGCTTGAATGTCGTCGGGGCTGATCACTTCCTCCTGAAATGACAATACACCATCGCGGCCAAAAAATGGACGGTGGACCAAGCCGCCTTCCGTAAAGGTTCTTTTGCCAGAAAGCACCAATTGCAGTCCTTTTTCGGCGATATCTTGAACAAACAGGCCGTCATCGACAAATTTATGCCGATTTGCATCTGTCGTATCTATTGATGTATGAACAGATACTATGTTTCTGTTTCTAGCATCTATACTCATAGTTATATTGTAGCATAGTTATCAGATATAGTCAAGTTAATGTTTCTCAATTTATTAAACACTTGCAAGTCTTACTATTAGGAGAAAATCCCACGTTTTTTACTGCCGCTGCCTTTTAACTCTTCCAACAGTTCTTTCTGTTTTTTCGTCAAGTTCCTCGGCGTTTCAACGCGAACAGTCACAATCTGCGCCCCACGCCCTTCACCGCGTAAATGCGGCACTCCATGCCCCGACAGTTTGAAATCAGTGCCGGACTGCGTGCTAGCCGGGATTTTCATGGTCAACGGGCCGTCGATGGTGTCGACTTCCAGTTCGGTGCCGAGGGCGGCGTCGACCATGGGAACGGTTTCCTCGGACAGGATCAGGTCGCCTTCGCGGGTGAATTTTTTGTGCGGGGCGACGTGGATCGCCACGTACAGATCGCCGGCCACGCCATCGGCTACCGCTTCGCCGCGACCTTGCAGGCGAATGGCTGAGCCTTCGTCGACGCCGGCGGGGATTTTGACCGTGATGTCTTGCTTTTCGCGTCGGACGCCGTCGCCGCCGCAGACTGTGCATTTCTTCTCTGGGACTTTGCCTCGGCCGCGGCAGGTATGGCAGGTTTGGGCTTGTTGGATTGGCCCGAACAACGAATTTATAACTTTTACTTCTTGACCGGATCCGTGACACGTTGGGCATTCTTTGCTGCCAAAGCCTGGCTCAGCGCCGCTGCCTTTACAGTGGTCACATTTTGCGTCGAGGTTTAATGAGATTTTCTTCTCCGTGCCGAAGATTGCTTCGTCAAAGGTCAAGGAAATCGAAGTTTCGACATCACGGCCACGATTCTGCCCAGGTCGCTGCTGCCGACCGCCTCCGCCGAAAAAGTTACTGAAAATGTCGCCCAAATCGCCAAAGTCCCCGCCACCAAAGTCAAAATGGACGTTCTGACCGCCGAAACCTTGGAACGGATTGCCACCGCCGCCAGAGCTTGACGCGCCGCCGACGCCGGCGTGGCCGAATTGGTCGTAGCGCTGGCGTTTTTGCTGGTCCTTTAGGACTTCGTAGGCTTCGTTGACTTCTTTGAATTTGGCTTCGTCGCCGCCTTCTTTGTCGGGGTGAAATTGCACGGCTTTTTTGCGAAAGGCTTTCTTTATCTCGTCAGCAGAGGCGCTTTTTCCGACGCCTAATACTTCGTAGTAATCTCTTTTTTCTGGCATAACTTAGACATTATACGCCGGCTGGCACTCGACGTCAAGGAGTGCTAGAAGTTTACATAAGGCGCACAAGAAGCATGACGTGCTGAAAGAATCATTGGATGGTTTGCATGTCAAAGTTGATAAGCTAAGTAAATAGATCTAGCGCGTAGCGATAACCTCAATCTCAACCAGAGCGCCTGCCGGCAAAGCCGACACAGCCACCGCTGACCTAGCCGGAAAATCTGCCGTAAAGTTGGCCTTGTATGCTTCGTTAACCACTGCGTAATCATTTATATCCGTTAAGAACGCTGCGGTTTTCACAACGTTATCAAATGACAAGCCTGCTGCATCCAGGACCGCCGCAATATTGCGAAAAATCTGCGCTGTTTGCATTTCGACACCGCCTTCGACCAACTTGCCGATAGCCGGATCAATCCCAATCTGCCCCGAACAATACAGTGTGTCGCCCACCCAAACTGCTTGGGAATACGGCCCGACCGCCGCCGGCGCTTTGTTTGTTTCAACTGTTTTCTTCATAGTTCCTCCTTCTTATTCAGCCCAATAGTACTCGCCCCCCCCCATCTGTCAAGACGTTATTTCTTTCTGCCCCTGATCACATAGCCCGCCGCCTCTAAATCGGTCAAAACCTTCTCGCCATGCTCGGTTCCACCGACTTCGGCCGCAATGTGTAGAATCGTTTCGTTCAGATGTAGTTCGGTGCTCATGCGGTCGTACTGTACAGAGACGATATTGGCGTTGTTCCTGCCCATGATACGGGCAAACTTTTCCAGGCTGCCCGGCTTGTCAGCCAGAATAACTGAGAATCTTAACTGGCGGCCACGACTGACCAGACCGCGTTCGATAATTTTGCTCATAAAGCCGACGTCGATGTTGCCGCCGGATATTACAACGGCGGTATTCGGGCCAAGCTTGAACTTGCTGTGCAGCACCGCCGCTAAGCCCGCCGCGCCGGCTGGTTCGGCGACCAATTTGGTGCGCTCGATCAGACGAATAATGGCCGAGGCGATTTCGTCATCGTTGACCGTTACGATGTCGTCGACATACTCTTCGATGTATTTGAAAGTCGTTTCGCCCGGACTTTTGACTGCTATGCCGTCGGCTATGGTGAAGATATTGTCCAAGCTGGTTAGCTGGCCCCGTTGAAATGATAGTGCCATGGCGTTAGCACGCTCG
>WRLL01000029.1 GCA_009777625.1 Candidatus Saccharimonadota bacterium | reverse complement strand
ACAGGATTGCTAACTTTTTCCTTAATGGTACGGTGATTGGGATTATGATTGTTCGACGGCGGCAAGTGCCAATAGAAAAGAAGGGAAAGTATAGTGGAAATTACTCATCGTGAGATCTTCGGTGTGATAACAATCGTATTGTCGGCGTTGATTTTTATCCCACTGATCATCTCGACCATCCGCGGAAAGTTGAAACCACACCCGATAACTTGGCTGGTTCTGACTTTGTCCGGCCTAACCAATACTTTGATCATGTTTTTCAACGACGCTGGCCCGGGCGCTTGGGGCGTGGTAACTGGAGTAATCTTTGCCTTCATTTTGACAATCGTCGCCTTTATCAACTATCGAAAGACCAGCCGCATCTCGCAGCTCGATATTCTTTTCTTTTTCCTCGCCATCGTCGCATTGATTTTATGGCTGATATCGCGCGATTTTGCTGTAATCTCTGTAATTTTGCTGACTGCGACCAGCGTGTTTGGCATGGTGCCAACGTTCGTGAAAACCTGGAAAGAGCCACGAAGTGAATCATTCTACACATGGAGTGTCTTGGTTTCGATGTCGATTTTCGGTATCGCCGCCACAGAGCATTTTGATTTTGTTAATTTGTTTCGCAGGACTGTCAGTATTTTCCACGATGGCGCGGTGATTTTAATAATGATTATTCGTAGAAGAAAAGTCCCAGAGGATAAAGAGTTGG
Organism: Candidatus Saccharimonadota bacterium; assembly: GCA_009777625.1. GTDB lineage: Bacteria > Patescibacteriota > Saccharimonadia > Saccharimonadales > Saccharimonadaceae > WRLL01. The sequence goes on along the minus strand of WRLL01000029.1, from coordinate 8,710 downwards.
TCGATAAAGAATCTTGATCTTGTGTCATTGCGAGCACAGCGAAGCAATCCATGTGACGCCAAATAGATTGCTTCGCCTACGGCTCGCAATGACGATACTTTCTAATACATCCGCACCAAAACCGAATCTCGACTAAGACCGTTCGTTAAGATCTTTTGCGGCAACATTTTTTCACGACTTACTATTTCTTCTGCTGACTCGCCGCCTTCGGATTCAGTTTGTTCGGAGTTTTGCTTAAGGACAATCTCTGGCACAATTCCCGCTGAATCTAAGATGATCAAGTTCTTCTCATTTTCTTCTACATTAGTTTTAATTTCCAATTTGTCAAACTTCCGTGTCAAAAGTTGATAAAACCTTTCCTGCTCAGGCTCTACAATCAAACTGCCGGAAAAGTCTTCGTGTTCACGCAGATATCCGCGCAATGTTTCGAATTCCTGGTCGTAATTGTAAACCACAGCAGCCGAATAATTCTGCGCGTCGCGATAACGCATCACGTTGGTCAGCGCCACGCCACCGATCAACGCCGCCAGCAGAACCGTCGCCAAAATCCGCGCGTAAGGATTTCGAGGGAAGAGTTTATACCAACTACGGATCAGCGTCGCGAAACCGATGCTCAACAGCAACGCCAGCGGCACAAACAACAGATAAATAAAGCTTGGCTCGCCGGCAGCCAAAACCAGCGCCAGTAATAACAAAGCTAATAACAGATATGCCCGCGCTGATGCAACTTCAGTCAAGATTTTTATCAAGCCCAAGATCATCACAACTAACTCAACAATTGTTACAATAGGCAAAAGCAGACTATTCGCCCAACTGCTATTAACGCTGACGAACGCGCTAGCAAAAACCGACAGGTTCTGCCATGACCAGTTGATGTTTAGCGCTAGTAAACTTTGCAACAAACCAAATTCACCATCTATCATTTGCAAGATTATGCCAGTCAGCAGCGGCGACAACACAACCAGACCGATCACTATAGCTACGATCAATTTCCACGGTTTCAGGCGCAGCACCAAAAAACGAGTTTTGGGATGCAAAACACCGGCCAGAAACAACAGTACGACTATATACAAACCGCCCGGACTGTAAACCAGCGCGGCGGCAGCTAAACATAACAGAACTTTCAATACTGTTGTCCAGCGGCTAGTTTTCTTTATCGACAAAAGCAACGTCGGCGACAGCACCAACAAACTGATCAGGAAAGTTGTCATAGCAGCGGCCGTGCCAGATCGCGCCATGCCCATAAACATCACGCTGGTCAAAATCACCAACCCACTAATCGCCGCAATATTAGCCCGCGACCACTTCCAAATCGTTGCGATCAGAGCCGTCGCAGCCAGCAACATCAAAATCACCGCTGGCAATCGCATGGCAAACGTCGAAAAGCCAAAAACCTTGATCGACAGCCACTCTGTCAGCACCCACGGCAAATTGACCAGTTGAGCCAAACTGTCGCCGTAATCCTTGACCAGGCCCAACGGCGACAGATGACCGGCCGTCGCGGCAACTGACATTTCTTCGGCGCTCAAACCATTTGGTAGCAGCCAAAATCTATACCCAGCCAACAACAAACCGAGGATCGCCAATAATCCAAATCCAATGTAGTATCGATATTTGTACAGCGTGATCTGTTGCACGAAATCACTTTTCATTTCAGGAAACATTTTATCACATAATGCTTGTGGAACACAGGGTGGTTCCGGACATCGGAAGGGGCGTTACCAGAAACGCATCGTGAAAGGCCAAAGCGCGAGCGCTCCATTTTTATGCTATAATGTTCCGCAGAAAGTTAAATTTGAGGAGGAAAAATGGCAGGAATGAAAGACCAAATGGCAATGGTGATGAAGTTGAAAAAGGCCCAGAAGGAATTGGCCAAGGAAATCGTCGAAGTCGAAGCCGGCGACGGCGCCGTCGTCGTCCAGATCAACGGCGAGCTGAAAATCGTAAGTGTCGAATTCAACGAAGAAGTCATCGCCGAAAACGAAGTCAGCTACGACGAATTGGCCGGCTACGTCAAAGCTGCTGTCCGCGACGGGTTGAAAGAAGCGCAGGAAGTCGCCGCCGAAAAGATGAAGCCGTTGATGGGTGGATTGGGGAACTTGGGGCTGTAAGAACGGAGTGCCATTCTGCGAGAATTCATCGCAGAATCTGAAATCTGATCATGACAACATACATCCTGGCCGGCGGCGCCACAATGAACTCCAACGATTTCGGCAGAAAACTGTCGAGGGTTATTAGTGATCTCGTTGCCAAACCACGCATTTTGAATTGTTTTTTCATGCGCCCAGAAGAAGAGTGGGAGAATTTCTTTACGGCGTGGACTGGCTTTTATGAAAAATATTTGCCACAGGCAGAGATCGAAATAGCACAGTACGAAGGATTCCTAGATCAGATCAAAAACTCTGACGTGCTTTATCTTCATGGTGGCAGCACCCGCCTTTTGCTGGAAAAATTGAAAAGGTATGAGAATCTGCCGAATGCATGGCGCGGCAAGATCATTGTCGCCAACTCCGCCGGTGCGAATTCCTTGGCACAACATTTTCTGCACCGCGACGGTCAGATAGGTGAAGGATTAGGCGTTTTGCCGTTTAACATCGTGGTACATTATGGTTCTGACGACGAGGCAGAACGCCGCGTGCAGCCCGACGTGAATGGGCTTATGCAAAAACATCCGGAAATTCCGACGTTGCTATTGCGCGAAGCGGAGTTTACGATTTTTCAGGAGGCAAAATGAATAATTCTGCTTTGCCTAAAACATTGATTGACTTGATCGAAGCCTTCGGCGCACTACCTGGCGTTGGCATGCGAACAGCTGAACGCTACGCATTGGCCGTATTGAAAGGCGACCAGCCAAAGGCCGCGAAGCTAGCAAAAAGCCTCAGCGACGTTCACTCCGGAATTAAACTTTGTCCGAAAACTTTCGCCCTGATCGACAACACACAGGACATTTCGCCGCTTTACGACAGCTCGCAAAGAGACAAACAACTGGTCGCCATCGTCGAAGACCCGCTCGACGTCGTAGCGCTGGAAAACACTGGCCAGTTCAAAGGAACTTATCATGTTTTGGGCGGAGCGATTTCTCCAATCGACGGCGTCGGGCCGGAACAATTACACATTCCGGAACTAATTCAAAGGTTAAGAAACGACAAAGTTACAGAAGTAATACTAGCCACCAACGCCAGCGTCGAGGGTGAATCCACGGCGCTTTATATTCAGAAACAATTAGAAGAGGCCGGCCTTTGTCATTCCGGACTTGATCCGGAATCTAGTAAAGAAATGCAGCCTATCAAAATCACCCGTCTAGCCCGCGGCCTACCTATTGGCGTCGACCTAGAATACGCTGACCAAATTACTTTGAGCCACGCGTTAAACGGGCGGCGAGAATTGACGAGCTAAATCTCATTCGCCAACATCTGTTCCAAAGTCTGCCGCAAACGAATCTCTTTTAACTCCTTATCGCGAGTATAAAGAACTTCCGGTGCCTGCAAATGTGAATTGTAATTCATCGGCGACATAGTCGAACAATACGCACCCGCGCCGCCGATCGCCACGTAGTCGCCGATTTCTGGCTCCGACATTTGACGCGGCGTGTTCAATCCTTCATCATTCAAGCACTGCGAATCGCCAGTCTCGCAACATGTGCCGACAATCGCAGCTGTATATTCATCGTTCAATTCGGCAAATTCAGAGGAAAGTAGTTCGCCAGCTTTCGAAACAATGTAGAAGGGATGTTGTGAACCGTACAGCAACGGCCGGATGCTCATATCCATGCCGCCGTTTAATATTATGAATTTCAATCCATCCACGCCGGTTTGCTTTTTGTCTACGACTTTGGCCACGATAAAACCAGCGTTGGCGACAACAAATGTTCCCGGTTCGATTTCCATTTTCAATTTTCGTCCGGTCTTTTTACCGAACTGTTCGATTTTTTCTTTGGCATATTGGCCTAATTTTTGAATATCAGCCGCGATTCCATCTGGCATGCGAACTTCTTTCAAGCCACCGCCAAAACTAACTGTTTCCGCGCCAGGGAAATACTCTTCGAGAATGCTTAGCTCGTGATCAATATTCTCGCGCCAAGTCTCCGGATCGCCGCCCGAACCGATGTGGATGTGCAACAAGTCAAAGACGATCTCTTTTCTTTTCGCAAATTTCAGAGCTTGCTCAAGGTCCGACAAATGCACGCCGTAGCAAGAATAGTGATCGCCTGTGTTGTGCGCCGCCGATTCGCCGGTACCAACGCCCGGGTGGACTCGCATTGATAGTTTGATTTCATTCGCGGCCGCAAAGTCCGCAATATTTTGCAGTTGCCGCACAGAACAAACATTGTATTTCAATCCTTCGTGCATCATGTTTTCCAAATCCCGCAAATCTTGATCAACGGGCGCTTCTTGCGTCGTCAACATAATGTCTTCGTAAGGAATCCCCGCCAGATGTGCCCGTCGCGCTTCATTCATCGAACTGGCGTCGATTTTCAACCCTTGGCCGTGAATGATTTGCAAAATGGCTTTCGTCGAATTTGCCTTCATGGCGTATCGCACGGTCAGACCAAAGGCGTTCGGCATCGCCAGCAAAGTTTTACATTTGTCGACAATTGTTTGCTCGTCGTACAAATATAGCGGCGTGCCGTATTTTTGCGCCGCATCGAAAATTACATCGGAATCGACGCTATTAAAATCATTTAATTTACTCATAAAGAACCTTCCTTATCAAACTTTTCCATAAATTCTTTAAATCGATCCAAGATTAAAAATTCACGTTTAATCGCCATAGTTTCGAAAAGCAATTGACGCGCTTCGTTTAGTTCACGCCATTCGACAGAATCATGTTCTGAATCATGTTCGCTATTTTCGCTGACAAATTTCATTGCAAAGTAATGCACTGTTCGGTCGAGTTGGATGTTAAGACCAGGGTGAAGAAAGTTATCTTGTAGCGCACCTAGATAGCCAACGATTTCTCCGATTTTTCCACTTTCTTCTAAAATTTCACGTCGCGCACAATTTTCTAGAGTCTCGTTATGATGCAGACCGCCTTTGGGTAAGTTATAATCTTTACTCGGTTGCTCGCGCACCAATACAGCGACTTCAATTTTCCCATCGCCGCATTCGCGAAAAACCACGCCACCAGCAGCAATCGAGTATGGCCAGTCAGCCGTGGCACGCCATTCTTGAACCTCATTCATGACTACAATTTTATCATACTAATTTCGCGACATGATAAAGTAGAAGTCGCCACGCTTTTCGACTGCATATTTTTCACTGGCTTGGCGAACGATTTCCTCGTCTTTAGTCACGAAGATATTATTAGTCAGGTCACACGCAGTCAGATTACCGCGCACAACCTTGTTGCGCCAGACTTCTTGTTGTTCCCAAATTTCTTCGGGCACACGCGCAAAGAAACCAATATTCAGCGTTAAATTGTTTTGTAAAGCCGCCTGGCCAAGCTTGTAAAAACCTCTCATATCACCGCGAAAACCTGCATCCAACGCAATCATATTTCGTTGCGTAGTTATTAGATCGCCGATGTTCGGCGCGACGAATTCTGGCGCGGTTGTGCGCGCCGTAGTGAAACCTTCGCGACGTGCAGTGGCTCTGGAGCTGAACCAAATGTCGACGAATTGGACGAGTGAAATAATAAGCAAGACTAGCGCTATAATGGCTGTGAAATTCTTTTTTTCAAACCGCAGCTGCAACCCGCGTGCAAACCAATAAATCGTCGCTAAAACGCCAGCATAATAAAGTGGCCAAGCAAATCGCGCCGCCGCCCGGAAAGCCGACCAGATTTCGTAAATTTTGTCCGGCACGTTGTATTGGAAAAGCGTGATCGGCCCTAGGTCGACACGTACACCGATTGCGAAAATTAACAGACCAAATACCACAATCGTTATAGCAGTATTGCGAGTTTTATGTAACGCAAATTTGCTGCGAAATTCTCTTATAGATTTTTTGTAATTTCCGAACCAAAACACGACAGCCGCAATTACCATCAGCCAGATGCCTAGCCCCAACCACATCATCGTTTCAGGTGAAGACGAGGCATTTGGGAAGCCCGGGATTATAGAGTGGCCACTTGGATTCGCAAAACTTAGCAGGTTGAAGCCCTTTTCGTGCAGATCGCGGATTTCGGCGCCGGAACCGATGGCGAAACCGCCAATGATAACGAAAACCACGCCGGCCAGAACAACGGGAACAAATATTTTAATTAAGAGTTTAATGAACACTCGCCAATCGAATTTCGTGAAGTTTCGTAAAGACGCTATAAGCATCATCGCCCCCAGAATCGGCAAAAAGTACGGGTGGATCAAAACCGCACCAACCAACATGGCCGACCACACCGCGACAAATTTCCATAATTTAACGAATTTCGCCGCGTCCCAAACCAACAAAACCCCGAGGAGGACAAGCCACTGCGCAGCTAGAGCAGGGTGATACAGAGATCGTGCGATCATCATTGGCGCCATGACAAATATCAATGCACCAGCTGCAACAAATATTATTTGCCATAAATTACCCGCTTTGTCATCCCGGACCTGATCCAGGATCCAGTCGAATTTGGCGTCGCTTTTAGAGATTTTTTTCTTTTTTCTAGATTCTAAAGGCTCGTTCCGAACGCTGCGCCCAAGTTTGGAATGACGAGAAGAGAAAATTTTTCTCCACATCTTCTGCACCAAAACCGCCGCAATCGCCCCCTGTAAAACATAACAAAGCAACGCCCACAGTCCAAAATACTGAAAACTCGCCGGCAAAATCCCGATAAATAATTTCAGCGGCAAAGCAAGAAGAGGAATCGCGTCCATAAAAGTCAGCGGCAACCCCACCGGATAAGCCAATCCCGTAATCACCGCACCATCAGACCCAGCGCGGAAAAATTCCCAGCCCAGGAAATGTTGCGCCGTGTCATGCGTTACGCCGTGCCAAATCCAATCTGTCGCCAGCGGATTGACCACCGCCAGCCCGAACTGCATAGCAAAAAATATCACGCCAATTATTCCACCCAGCACGAACGCGCCCCAGCCGGAAGACAAAAACTTTACGATTTTACCTTTCATCCCGTCTATTATACAATAGTTACATGAATCACGATGACGAATTGTGGCAGGAATTTGCCGTCAATGGCGCCAGCACGAACCAAGGTTTTCCGAAAACCGCATTTTCAAATCATGCGAAAATTTGTGCTTCAGCGCATGTTTGGATTTGGCGGCAAACCATTGGAGGAGACGTAGAAATTCTTTTACAGCTGCGTTCGCTCAACAAAATTAGTCGGCCAGGTTACTGGGACATTTCTACGGCCGGTAAAATCAATGCTGGCGAAACCGTGCTTGACACTGCTGAACGCGAAGCTATGGAAGAAATAGATTTACCAATTGATCGCGAAAAACTTCACTACATATTTTCCGACTACCATATTGGCACACACAAAGAATTTCGCCATATTTTCTTATACAAAATTAACGGGGATGAAGAGTTCAATTTCAACGACAGAGAAGTTACTGATTTGAAGTGGTTTTCTCCGTCTCAGTTGAAGAGTTGGCTGCTTGATAAAAACCCAAAGGAAAAGATCGTGCCGCACGGCGATCCATATTATTCGCAACTCTTTGCGCATGTTGAGCGTTTGGCGACTCGCGAAAATTCCTGAATTCTGGTAAGATATTCTCATGTTGAATGACTCGCAAAGAGAGCTGATCGCTGACGCGAAAAAGATTTTAGTGATCCAAGCCGAAAATCCCGACGGCGATTCGCTCGGCTCGGCCTTGGCATTAGAAGAAATCTTCAGCGAAATGGGCAAGACCGTCGCGCTGCATTGTCCGGTGCAGATTCCGACTTATTTGCGGCACGTCGCCGGCTGGGACCGAGTTTCGCCAGATTTTACAACCGACGCGGATTTAGCGATTATCGTCGATACTTCGTCGAAGATTTTGTTAAGCAAAACTTTAGCCGATCCTGCAAATGCGAACTTCTTAAACACCAAACCCGTCATCGTTTTGGACCACCACATCAGCGTAACACCTGATTTGCCGTTCAATGCGCAATATATTATCAGCGAGACAGCTGTAGCAACTGGGGAATTGATCTTTGATTTATCTAAGGAAGAGAATTGGTCGATTAATGCCGTAGCCGCAACAAACTTGTTTATTTCGATTCAGGCCGATTCCTTGGGCCTGACCACGAAATCGACGACGGCCGAAAGTTTCATAACCTGCGCCGAGTTGGTCAAACTCGGTGCAGAACCTTGGAAAATCGAAGAAAACCGCCGGGAATTCATGAAGAAAAAACCGGAAATCCTGCGCTACAAAGGCCAGCTGATCGAGCGCATCGAATACTTCAACAATGGCCGCACCGCGCTGGTGCAGATTCCGTTCGACGAGATTCAGAAATACTCCAACGATTACAACCCGACCATGTTGGTGCTGGACGAAATGCGGCTGGTCATCGGTGTCGATGTGGCGATCGGTGTTAAAACTTATCCCGACGGAAAATTGACAGGGAAGTTGCGTTCGAACATTCCGGTGTCCGACCAAGTCGCTGGATTCTTCGGTGGCGGTGGTCATCCGTTCGCGTCAGGTTTTCGAGTTTATGAAGGTTATGATGAGTTTTTGCCAGAGCTGATTAACAGTTTAGAAAAGGTTTATAAAGATTACGATGCAGAGAACCCGCATAGCTCAAAACGAGAATCGAAGAACAATCTGGGTTCTTTCAGAATCAAGGAAGAA
>WRLL01000028.1 GCA_009777625.1 Candidatus Saccharimonadota bacterium | reverse complement strand
TAAAACTATTCACAAAATCCAAATTCACTGTGGCGGCGAGGCCGAAAATTGATACTAGATTGAATAGATTCCAGATGTAGTACGATTCACTACGCGGGTGTTTCCAGGTTTTGGTGAAGGTCGGCACGAAACCCAGCACGGTGGTAACTTGTAACAGGACGACCGAAATTGCGGCCAGGTCTCGCGACAGCAACCACAAAATTAATGACAAAATTGCTAAGAAGAAAAACAACATGTCTTGCCGTGTGATACGGGCGGATTTCCTGTAGAAATGAAATGACACGGCGGTCAGGATGAACGACAAGCCAGCGTTGTATATCGGTACCCACCCGCCCGGGCCGGCGTCGTTGAACAGAAATATCAAGCCACTTATTAAAGAAGTCAGGCCGGCAATCGCCCAGGAAATTGGGTGTGGTTTGATCTTGCCTTTGATGGTCGAAACGATCATTGGGATATAAATCAAGGACGAAATGACGATCGTTATTATGCCGAAAATTTCGCGGGGGATGTCGAACATTTTACTCGGCTCTCTTGTCCAAAGTCATAAACTTGAGTTTCTGATCCGGGTTAAAGTAAAGCTCGATTTTGCCAGTTGGACCGTTTCGGTGCTTGGACAAAAGGAGCTCGGCGATGTGCTGGCGGTCGGTGTCGGGATTGTAGTAATCTTCGCGATAGATAAACATTACGACGTCGGCGTCCTGCTCGATCGAACCGGATTCACGCAGGTCGGACAGTAGCGGGCGCTTGTCTGGTCTTTGCTCGACGCTTCTTGATAATTGTGACAGGGCGACGACTGGCACGTCTAATTCTCTTGCTAATAATTTCAAGCCGCGGGAAATCTCACTGATTTCCTGAACACGATTTTCTCCGTAATTTTTGCTTCCCTGCATTAACTGCAGATAGTCAACTACGATTAAACCGAGTGGCGTTTTATGCGCTTGCCTTCTTGCTTTTGTTCGCATTTCTAAAACTGACAAACCGGGCGTGTCGTCAAAGAAAATTTGTGCTTCGGCCATCTCGCCCATGGCCTCGGAAATTTTCGAAAAGTCGTCGTTGGTCAGCTGGCCGGTGCGGATGTTCCACGAATTGACGCCGGCGGCTTCGGACAGCATGCGGTCGACGGTTTGCGAGTTGCTCATCTCCAGGTTAAATATCAGGACGGCCTTTTGCTCCTTGGTCGCCACGCTGTAGGCGATGTTTTGCGCCAAGGTCGATTTGCCCATCGCCGGACGAGCGGCCAAAATGACTAAGTCGGATTTTTGTAGGCCGGCCGTCAAGCGGTCCAGATCGCGAAAACCGGTTTTGACGCCGCGGAGTTTGCCCTTGTCGCGGTGGAGCTCTTCCATGCGGTCGAAACTTTCGGTCAGGATCGATTCGATCGACACCAGCTCGGATTTTTCGGAGTTCTCGCTGACGTCGTAGAGGTCGGCCTCTGCCGCCGCCAAGATTTCGCGAACGTCCTGTGCGTCGGAGAAGGCCATTTCGCTGATCGCCGAACCGGCCTTGATCAAGCGTCGTCGCACGGCTGCGGCTGCCACGATTTCGGCGTAGGACACGGCATGAGCGCTGCTCGGCACGTAATTTGTCAAGCTGGATAAGTAAGTCGCGCCGCCGACAGTTTTCAGGTCGTCGGATTTTTTTAGTTCATCGGTCAAGGTTAGCAAGTCAACCGGTGCGCGGCGTTCGTACAGGCGCAACATGGCCGCGAAGATCTTTTCGTGGCGCGGGTCGTAGAAATCGGCAGCGTGGATTTTGTCGGCGACGTCGGCCAGGACTTCTTCGTCGATGAGGATTGCGCCGAGCAACGACATTTCTGCGTCGAGGTTTTGGGGTGGGATTTTACCGCCAGCAGTTTGGCCGGCGGATGCATTATTGTTCTGCGAATAGGATTTTGGGACGCTCGCGCTTTGGCCTTTAACGTCACTTTTCTGGTCGCGTTCGTCGCGATGTCTGGAACCCTTCGGCGCGACAGTTTTCGCTGCAGCTTCGACCAACGGCGCTGAAACTTTCCGCTCGCCGCTCAAATCCGCCGAAGTCGAACTATGCTTTGCCATCTCTCATCACTTCTCCTCCACCCATTATATCAAGGATTTTGGCTGCATCCGAATTTTCTGGCACGGGGGTTTTGGCGATGATGATTTCGATGTCTGAATCATAAAGGTTTCTAATGGCTTCTGCGACTGCGGTGCGGAATTTGGCGGTTTCGGCTTTTTTGCGGTGGAAGGCTTTGGCAAAGTAAAGAGTTATCTGGTCGTTTTCGTATGTGTGCTCAGCGAATTTGGCTGTGGCGAGGATGGTTGGTTGGTCGGATTTTTGGATTTGGTCGAGGATGTCGGGCCAGGAGATTTCGGTTGGTAAGTTCTTATTGTAAATCGGTGATTTTTCTTGGACTTGTAAATCACTGTTATCACTGGCTTGTTGAGGAATCTTTATAACGTTTTTCTGCGCCAACTCCGCCAAACCGTAATCCTCGCGCCGTTCGGCCAGCCCGTCGTCACGGGTGTCCTCTCTGACACTTTCGCCGCCCGAAAGAGTTGCGCGAGGATTAGGTTTGGCCGAAGTGGCGACCACGCTTTCTGTAATTTGCTCGGCTCTTTCTTCCGCGATGTTTCTTTCGATAATTTGCGCCAATTTCTCTTCTTCGCGCGTGGCTGTGGCGATTTGGGCGACGACTTTGTCGGATGTCGAAGTAACTTTTCGCGATCTATTTAAGTTTCGTGTCGCAAACTGCATTAAAATTGCGGTCAACTTAACATCAGGTGCGGCGGACTTGGCAACGTCGAGCAGTCTTTCTATCAACTCGTAAAGTTCAGGATCTGACGGCGCGAGGTTTTCCAGAACGTCGATCAATTGATTGACAATTAAGGACGCCGAAATGCCGTCGGCGAATAATTTCTGCAAGGTCTTAACGATTTCAACAGAATCTTCGGCCGACTCACTTTTCAAATTGTCGATGATTTTGTTGATTTCAGTTTCTGGTGCCAGGCCGAGAATTTCTTCAACTGTCTGGCGCGTAATCGATCCGGTTGTGCCGCTCAATTGATCCAGCAACGAAATTGCGTCGCGCAAACTGCCACCACCACGCTGGGAAATTAATAACAACGCTTCGTCATCGGTCGCAATCTTCTCGGAATCAGAAATCTGGCGCAAATGTTTCGCTACAATTTCAGCTGGCACGGGGCGAAAATGAAAACGTTGGACGCGGCTCAAAATTGTGGCTGGGACTTTCTGTAGTTCGGTTGTGGCTAAAATAAAAACAATATGTTCAGGCGGCTCCTCGATAATTTTCAGCAGCGCGTTGAAAGCGGCTGTCGACAACATGTGAACCTCGTCGATGATATAGATCTTATGCGGCGCGCGGATTGGCGCGATGGCGGATTTTTCGCGCAGCTCGCGCGCATCGTCGACCGAGCCGCGGCTGGCGGCGTCGATTTCGATGATGTCGAGGTCAGCGTCCTTTTCGTTGGTGTCATAAGGAGTTTCGTTGATTAAGTGGGCCAAGATTCGCGCCACGCTGGTTTTGCCAGTGCCCCTTTGGCCCGTTAATAGATATGCATGGGCATAGTTCTTTGTCGCGGCGGCAGACTTTAGAACATCGGTAACCTGCGGCTGGCCAATGATTTCATCCAAGGTTCGCGAACGATATTTGCGATATAGCGCCAAATTCGTCGACGCCTTGACATTCTCAAAAGCGTCCTTAAAACCGGATGAAGTATTTTCCCTCTTGGTCATGCGTCTATTGTAGCATGAAATTGTTCGGAGTGTGATCAAGCTCTATTGTTTCAATGCCGCAGGCTTCGGTTGCCTCAAGTATGTGGTCAACGGGAGAGCTAATCTCGCCATATCTATACCTAAGGAAATAGTCATTGCCTTTCAAACGGTCTAGCGCACACTGGCACTTGCCGGTCAGGTCGTAGTTATAGGCTACATTGCAGACCTCAAGGAAGAGCTTCTCTTGTGCTACCAATAAGTCTTCTTCGGTTTTGACACCGTCTAGCATATCCTTGAGATTCACTGTTCCGTCGTTAGCATTCTTGTCAGTTCTGGCTTGCTCTAAGTCGGCCTTTAATTCAACTATTTCAGCGTTGGCATTTGTCAGCAAAGTCAAGAAGATTATAGATGTAACTAACAGAATAAGTGAGGCTATGCTAGTTATTGACAAAGGAATCAACAGAGACTTGTGCGATTTCTTTGACACAGATTTCTGCATATTCTAAAGCACCGCCTCGACCGCAGCCCACTCAGCCTCGCGGTTGTCCTCTGGCACGATGATCGAAACTTGGTCGCCGATGTGGGCTTTGAAGAACGTAACTGACGCCAACAAAACGCGGTATTCTTTACCGCCGGCTTCGACGTAATAGGCGCCGTCGTGCTGGATCAAATTGCCGATCAGCTGGCGCCGCGCCACCGGGCCGATTTGCTTGTAGATGAACGAGCCGTCATCGGCGATGGTCAGCTTCAGGATGTCGCCTTCGACCAATTTGGATTTCGATGCGTAGTTGGCCGGCACGGGGTAAGCTTTCCCGTCGGCGTCGTGCATGGTTTGGCCATCGAAAACGCCCTCGATGACTTTGCCGGCGACTTCCTCGACCGAGCGCTTTGGCAGGTCGTCGTCACCGACCATCGAATATAGCAATTCTTTGGCGGCGGCCAGGTTGGTTTCGGCCTCGTTTAACAATGCGCGCAGGCGCTTGACCTGCTTTTCTGGCAGTACGGTGTCGTTTGTTTCATTCTCGCTCATCAGACTGATCTCGCTTTCTGTCTGTAATTTATTTAAAAGTTTCCTCTCTGCGCATTATACCTGTTCATTTGTCTAAAGTCAAGCGCAATCTTTTCCACAAAGATTTATGTGGCGCGGTGGGTAATCGTTGTAATTTTGAGGCATAAGTTTGTCAGAATGGCAAGAAAAATCACTCGCAGTTTGATACGCGAGCGACTCTCTTGCCTTGTACAAATTCGGGTCGGTGGTTATTAAACGAGCTCGACTGCAGCGCCAGCCTCTTCCAAGGTTTTCTTGGCTGCTTCGGCTTCGTCTTTGCTGACTTTTTCTTTGACTGATGCCGGGGCGCCGTCGACGATGGCTTTGGCTTCGCCTAGGCCTAAGCCCGTGATTTCTTTGACGGCCTTGATGACGGCGACTTTCTGGGCGCCGGCGTCTTTCAGCTGGACGGTGAATTCGGTTTTGGCGTCTTCTTCGGCGGCGTCAGCGCCTGCGGCGGCTGGGCCGGCAACTGCGACTGCAGCGGCGGCTGGTTCGATGCCGTATTCATCTTTCAAAACGTTTTTCAGTTCGTTGACTTCGAGAACTGTCAGTTTGGTCAGTTCTTCGGCTAGTTTTTTTACATCTGCCATTTGATTCTCCTTCTTAAGATTTGTAGAATTATTCGTTCAATATTTAATTTTCTGAAGACAAGAAAATTTTCACGGTATAAGTTTTAACAAATTTTTCTCTGTCGCAGTACGCGGAGAACAAGCTCGCGATACTACGAACAGATGAAAAATCTGCCAAAACTTATCCGGAAAATTTTGGTCTTCAGAGAAATTAAATATCTCACTTTCACTTTGTTGCTAAATTTAAGCTTTCGCAGCACTTTCCAGCGCGTTAACGATTCCGCCCAGCGGATTAAGCGCGCTGACGACGTCGTTGACCGGCGATTGCAGCGTGGCGACGACCTGCGCGATGAGGTCGTTTTTGCTGGGCAGTTTGGCCAGATCAGTCGTCTCGGCGGCGTCGAGGTTTGCACCTTCGCCGCTGAACGCGCCGACCAACTGCAATTGCGGGTGGTCCTTGGCGAAGTCGGCCAAAACTTTGGCTGGGACTACTTCGTCTTCGTTCGAAAAGGCGTACAAAATCTGCCCTTTCAATGCATCAGTCGAAGTGTCTTTCAGCGCGTCGATTTGGCTCATCGCGACGCGAACCAGGCGGTTTTTGACGACCTTGATCGTCACGCCCTGCGCGCGCGCGGCGCGGCGCAACTCCTGCAATTCCTTGACAGAAATGCCGGTATAGTTCGCGAAAACGGCCATTTTGGTGTCGGCCAGCAGCTCGTTTAATTCAGCAACCAAAGTTTCTTTCTTGGCTTTGCTTATTGCCATTTTTACTCCTTTGATTAAAAATATTTTGGTAATTTTATTTCTCTTAGCCCGACTAATTCTCACGGCATAAGTTTTAACAAATTCTTCTCATGTGCTGTGCGCGGAGAACAAGCTCGTGCTCGCACTTGATAAAGAATTCGCTAAAACTTATCCGGAAAATCGGAGGCTTCGTGAAATTAAAATTGCCAAATTTCGACCCGAATTGTTAAGGTGGTACATCCCTTACTTTCTGCCGAGAGGCAGATGGTGAGGGATTCGTCATCAATCTAATAAGAGAATTCTTATCTCGGCGGCAGATTAAGACTTTCTATAGTCAGCCGCTGTCTTTGATAACGCTAAACAATATTCTATCAGAGATCGTCAAGTTTTGCAAGTGGTTTTCAAACTCCAAGTCCGGCACGAAGTTTGACTTGAATGTCTTCGGCAGATAGCATTTTCTTGGCTTGTGGGTCCCAACAATCAATACTGGTAAAATTCTCTGGATAGATTTGGCACAATTCACGAAATGCTACGGCAGCTTGGCGCAAATGGTCACAGTCAGCCTCGTGAATATCACGCTTTTTGTCGGTATAACTGCGAGCAGTTTTCTTATCGACATTTTCCTGCGCGGCGGTTTCGGGCAGCAACATGACAAAGTTAAGATCGGGACGCGGAATGCCGAACTGGTTGAATTCCAGATCCATTTGTTCTTCGTAAAACTTTTTTCGTTGTTCTTTGCCGGCGATCTTTCCGCCCTGATGTGCCAAATTCGACGCGACATAGCGATTCGAAATAATCCAGCCGTCTGGGTGTTCAGCTATGAACTGGTCGATGTCGGGTTTGGCTTGCCAGCGGTCAAAGGCATACAGCATCGACGCCAGGTCGGCCGCAACGTTTTCGCCGTATTCACCGTTCAAATAGCGCTCGACATACATTGCCGAGGGTTTTCCATAGCGCGGGAAATCCAGTTCCAAAACTGGCCTCTTTAGCTCGTCGCGAACATATTCGACTAGCAGATCGAACTGAGTTTTCTTTCCTGTGCCGTCGATGCCTTCGATGACTATAAAACGTCTTTTATTTCTTACTATAAGAATATCTTAGCATACCCTCAACTGTGCTAAGATATGAAAGATGAAGATATCTGATGATTTAGTAGTGCGAGCGTTGCTGCAATACGGGGTTTGTCCGCAAAAAGTCTTTCCCCGGCAGAGCGGATATCGTAATAAATCTTTTCGTGTGTCAACCGCTGAACGGGATCTGAACCTGATTTTTTTTAAGCGCGAACCAGGCATTTTGGAAAGAATTAATCGCGCCGATGCTGTTTCGGAATTTGTGGCTGCGAAAGGTTTGCCAGTTCGTCGACTGCATGATCAGCGGACTTTGGAACTGCGCGGACAAAACACAATAAGTTACGCACGGCTGTACAATTTCCTGCCCGGCGCAACGATTGCGTGGGAATTGTACACGATGAAGCATATCAAGCTTTTGGGTCAAGCGATGAGCGATTTGCACGCGGTTTTAGAGAAATCAACAATTAGTTTGCCTAGTGCGGCCAAACGCTGCGAAGAGCTGAACCGTCGCATGGAAGAATACTTTAGCCAGCCGAATGTTTGTCGTGCTATGGCGGAAAAACTAAAACTGGATTTTGACGATAAAATATTTAATTTCTTTTCTATGGCGATCCATAAAGCCGACCAATCTGGCGAGCAAATCCCCTTGCACCTGGACCTAGTGCGAGGCAACGTCCTTTACAATGAATCTAGTGGTGATGATCGTTGGCAGATCGATGACTTGGCACTCAGCGGCATTATTGATTTTGAGAATGTGGCGCGCGGATCGGCGCTGTTTGATCTGGCGCGGACTTATGCTTTTCTGTTGGTTGATTGTGCGCACAAAACGCCTGAGAAAATCTATAAATACCTGATAATTTCCGGGTACAATAAACGCGGTATGCGGCAAATTGAGATAACGCGCAGCAATGAAACAATCCTACAAAATCTGACGCGTTTCTATTTGTTCTATGATTTTTATAAGTTCTTGCGGCATAATCCATATGAGTCCTTGGCGCAGAACCATCATTTTTGCAGGACACGTGATATCCTTATTCAGAAAAATATGTTAGTATAGCTACAGAAGAAAGCGAGGGAAAATGGCGAATTGGAAAAAGCGCTTGATTGATCAAAGTGATCTGATGGAACTGGGCGAACAATTGCACGAACGTGGCCAAAAGATAGTTTTCACGGCCGGCAGCTGGGATTTGATGCACGTCGGTCAATGTCGTTATCTGGAAAGGGCTAAGGAAGCTGGCGATATTTTGGTGGTTGGCGTTGTCAGCGATCGAGCAATTTCCAAAGTCAAAGGTCCGAACAAGCCAATTTTGGGCGAAAAGATGCGGGCTGAAATGCTGACTTATTTGCGCAGTGTGGATTTTGTGACTATTGTGCCCGAACCTAGTTGCCAGCCGTCCTTGGGCCTGTTGAAACCCGACATTTACATCACAGTCAAAGAAGATTGGGCGGCCGATTATAAAAATTCCAAGGAGTACAAAACCGTTACAAAATACGGCGGCAAAATGCAGGTAGTCGATCGCCAATCAACGTCAATCTCGACCACCCAGATCATGCAACGTGCCATCGGCGGCTCACTATCTGACCTACTAAAAGATTTTATGCAATATCGCAAGGAACCGCTGAAAGAGAAAAAATGACCGACGACGAAAAGCAAATCATGTATCGCGATGCGCGCGCCAAAGGTTGGTACGATGACATTTGGAAAACTGTCGGCAAATGCGTGTTTTGCGATATGCGTGACAAATATATTTTTCATGAAGAAAACGGCGTTGTTATGACCGTGCCGCTCTACGCCTATATAGATGGCCAAATCATGATTATTCCCCGTCGCCACATCCGCTCAATAAAAGATTTAACTGCCGTAGAATGGGAGACGGTCCGTAAATTCACATATTTGGCAAAGAAAATTATCCGCGAAGCTCACGGCGTAAAAGGCATGCAAATTATCCAAAAGGACGGCATAGACGCGCAAGGAACCGTCGAGCATATTCATTTTCACTGTGTTCCGTTTGACAGTCCGGATCTTTGTATCTGGAATTATCGCGAGCTCAAAAATACTCCGCTTGAAAATGCTAAATTGTACAAGGATAAGACTGAGAAAATCAAGAAATTAAGCAAGCGTTTCGAGGAGAAGTATGAATAGATCCATGATAGGAATTGAAGATCTAATTGCGCCGCTAAAGAAACTGGCCAAGGTGCCACAGGCTAAACTCGGCGGAGTAGCCTGCTTTTTCGTAAAGAATGGCAGCATTGTGTCCAGCGGTATAAATCACAACCCGACCGGCGAGCCGATGGAAGAAATGATTGACGAAAAGCTCGTGACTCGTCCCGAAGTTATACACGCCGAGGTAGCGGCAATTCGGGCAGCCAACGAAAACGGTGTCGATCTGACCGACGCAACGCTGCTTATCACGATGTCGCCTTGCATTAAGTGTGCGCGTGAGATAGCGGAAACTGGTATCGGCGAAATATGTTATCTATATGACTGGTGGGACAAGGCGGCGCTGGATATCTTGCGCGAACACGGCATGAAAGTAAAGAAGCTAAAGGAGGCCCGATGAGCGACAAAAAACGAATTCACCCAGAATATCAATATCTGGAATTGCTGGCGCGAATCTTGCGCGACGGCAAAACCAAACAA
>WRLL01000027.1 GCA_009777625.1 Candidatus Saccharimonadota bacterium | reverse complement strand
AATACCGATGCCCTCGAACGAGCCGGATAAATCATCGGTCAAAGCTCGCGCATCGTCAGCCGTCAGATAAACTGTGTAAGGATCACCCGCCGCTGCGACCATGCCGGCTGCCGCTCCTTGCATTAACTTCGTGCGATCCAGCTTGCCGTCAAATCGATCGTTCAATGTTGCATAAATGTCGTTCAGTTCGGAGAAGTCCAGCTGCGCCCGCCCACTGCCCAACGATTGGTAGCGTGTGCCAACCGCAAAGCCGACCACGCCGACCAACAGCGACACAAAAATACAAACTGCGATCGACACGCCGACGGTTTTTTTAGGCTTGATCGGCGTCGAGACTGGCGCCTGCATGGGGTTCATATTGACTTTCATGGTTTTTGAAACTGCTGGCCTTTCTTTAAACTTAAGGATTTTTTCATTGCTAAAGTAAAGATAGCTTTCACTAACTTCTGTCGCTCAGCTAATTCCAGTTTAGCATAAACGGAAATGAAACGCGAGCCTTTTTCTCTATCTGTCGCCGAAGTAAATATAAGTGAATGCGCTGGCTGAAATCCATTGCTCGCTGTAATTACCGTCCATGCCGGCGTTGTACTGCGAAATGTAAACTTTTTTACCATCGTCGCTGACCTGTTCGACCCAGACCACGTGGCCGTATGGGCCAGCCGATGTGGCACCGACCGAGCCAACTTTTGGCGTCGATCCGGTTGGGATTCCGGCGTTTCTCGCGTTGTTCACCCACTGATTGGCGTTACCGCGGCCGCCCCAATACGGCATTTTCCCATAGGTTGATGCGACCTTGAACGCGGTGTAGCTAACGCACTGTCGCATGTACATACCCCAAGGATCCGGAATTGAATTTGGGAAAGGTCTGTCGCAATAAGGATAGCCACCGCCGCATCGTGCGTTGCCAGCCACCAGACCGTATGAGGCATTAGCCGCTCGTTGCGCCGCCCGCTGCTTTTCGATTTCTTGCGTGTTGGCCTTTATCATGTTTTGGTAAGAAGCCTCCTGCCCTTGGGTTTCGTTTAGCAAACTCTGCTGCGTGCTCTGGCTGGCCGCCAACTGATTACTGCGCGCTTCTTGGTCGCGCAAAATCTGTTCGACTTCGGCCTTTTGTTGCTCTAACTGGGCTTTGATATTTTTGATATCATTAACTGAGGAAGAAATCTGATCCTTCATCGAATTCTGCCGCGCTGCTTTGTCGACGTAATCGCTGACAGAGTTACTATTCAGTATGATATCTAGTGTCGAAGTTTGCTGGCTATAGTAAATGTCGGCCAAAGTTTTGGAAAGCGCGCTGCTCTGAACTTGCAGCTTGGCCTCGTTGTCGGCAATCTGCTGCGTCAGGTCGTCGCGCTTGGTATTGTTCAGATTGATCTCGGCCTGTAGCTGTGCTTGTTCGTTTTGCAATTCGGCGATTTTATTGTTAAGCGTATCGGCCTGCTCTGCCAGTTCCTTGGCCCGCGAATTGTAGCCGTCGATTTGTGCTTGTAATGCTTTGATCTTTTCGTCGTATTTGTCAGCTTGCACCGTCGGACTGTTAAAAGCCTGCGCAATGCCGACCACAGCAAACACGGCCGCAATAAATAATATCGACAAACGAGTTTTAGCGCGATGGGAAGTTTTAGTTTTTGTGATGTGGTGGCGGAATCTCATAAACCCTCCTTAAGAGATTTTCATAAACATTATACCAAGAAATTTTTCTTTTGCAAATTGTGCTTGTTAATCAAGCTTCCTAGAGACATAATCACGGGCCATTTTGTTTGCAATGGAAACACTCTTCCGAAAATCGCCTGTTTTGCGATATTCAACAGCTAATGTAGCAGTAAAAACACTACTGGCGCCTATGGTGTCCGTGACTTCCTGATCGTTATCGGGTAATGGTAAAACGAAAGACTCTTTACCGTTGGTCGCCGCCACGCCGTCTTCGTCAAGAGTTACGCAGACCATCGGGCAGCCTGTGCGTTTACGCAACTCTTTGGCTGCTTTGATCGGATCTTCGTTATCACTGCCAAGCAAAATATCTGCTTCGTAACGATTTGGCGTTATTATATCGAATATGCCAAGTTGTTCCAGCTCTCGAGGTGTATCTGGCAGCGGCGCCGGATTCAGCACTATTAGCGGGCGATTCTTCTGCTTCTTATAATGATCGTGCATTCGCTTGATTCCAGTAAGCGTGCAGCCGATTTCTAAAGTAGTCGAGATGATGTCTGGCTGCAGAGCACCGTTGATAACTAAATCTACTATTTTATCGACCGCTGTGCTATAGGCCATAATTTCTTCGTTAGCGACATAAACCTTAGTGCGACCGGTCAGTTCTTCATTAACTATCACGGTAGTAGTATCTTCTGCATCGCCGCTGCCGCCATAAATAACATGGTCTGTATTTATGTGATTACGTTTAGCTAATTCTTGAAATTCTTTTTTGAACGGCTTTCCCCAACCGACTGCTGTAGCCAAAGTGACTTCGGCCCCAATCGTTGAAAACTGAACAGCTTGATTAAACCCCTTGCCGCCTATACGTCGAACCGGCTTCGGATAACGCGAACCTGTTAAGACGTCTTGGGTGACCTGACCAATTACTAAGACTTTTGGATTGCCTGCCATGCTCCTCTATCATAGCATTTTTGCAATGTAATATAAATACTTTGCAGCAATAAACATACTTGCCGTTCTAGTATCATCGTAATATAATGTGTAAATGAACCACTCCAATGACTCTAATACCCCATCATCAAAAGACGGTGTCAAGCAGCCTGAGTACATCAGACACAAAGGACATCTTCCATCTTTGGGCGACGTTGACGTATATGTTGAGAACGTAAATTCAGCCCCAACCTGCGCCTTAGTTTACGGAAAATTAAATGGTAAATCTCTCGTGAGGATTCATTCGAAATGTTTCTATGGTGATGTCCTAGGTTTAGAAGACTGTGATTGCAGAGATCAGCTTCAGCTAAGCATGCAACTTATAGCACAAGAAGGCTCCGGACTTCTTATTTACATGGACCAAGAAGGACGGTCCTTAGGGCTAGCCAACAAAGCCAAAGGATATCAAGTTACACAACGCGACGGACTTGACACGTTTGCCGCTTATCGACATTTGGGCCTACCCGAAGACGCGCGGACTTATGAGTCAGCGATTAATATTCTTCGCTACTTGAAACTTCAACGCATTCGTTTGCTTACCAACAATCCGGATAAGATCGCTTCGCTGATAAATGCAGGTCTTGATGTTGATCGCGAACCATTAATCACCGACGCCTCTTCTCATGCTGCTTCTTATTTATCAGCCAAGCGTGAAAAAGGACATTTATTATAGTTTAAGATCGATTGGCCCAAAGCCGGGGGCTATCCTTTTGCATTTAATTAATTGTTCCTGAAGTTTTTATGGCTTCAAATACCGCCGCACCGCCAATCGCGCACTAATGCTGCCAATAACCAACCCGATCGCAATCATCGCTAGCGCCACTAGCCAGAACCATTGGATCATGAATTCCTGCGTGTAGCCGACTTCGATGTATCGGCCCAGAGATGGCAAGAACTGCATCAGCGCCAGATACCCAAGCGTCGTTGCCACCAACGCTGCAATTACGCCATATAGTTCGGCCTCGACCAGGAATGGCCCGCGGATAAACCGTTGATCGGCGCCGATGGCCTTCATCATATCGATCTCTTCGCGCCGGCTGAAAATCGCCATACGAATCGTGTTAAATATGATCAAGATCGAAATCACCACAAACAAGCCGGCCGCGCCGAAACCGACCCGTTGCGCCACATTCATGATGTCCGCCAGACGGTTCAATGTGTTCTGCCGGATCTGAACATCGTCACTGGTGGCACGAGCATGGTCGATCCACTCCTTGAACAGTGCATCGTTGGTTATTATTTCGTCGACTGCCGCGCGATCGTCGGTGTCGTGCAGTTTGACATGAATCACCGCCGGCAGCTGCATGCCTTGACCGCTACTGGCTGCCAGCGACAGAGCTTCCATATAGGCCTGGTCATGCTTGTTGGCATCAACGGCCTTTTTATATTCATCATCGCTGTTGCTGGTATTGACGCTAGACACGTTCGGGATAACGCGCAATTTCCCTGTCAGATTCCTGAGAGTATCGTCACTAGTTTCGGCCCTAAAATAAATCGAGATATCCATTTTTTGGCGCTGAGCCTTAATCGTTTCGTTAAGGAGAGAGCTAGCCACTACTGTCGCGAAAATTATCAGCAAAGTAATTGTCATCACCGCCGTCGCCGCCACCGTCAGCCACATGTTGCGCGAAAAGTTGCGCAGGCCGTATCGCATGACCCGCGTCCGCGTCAAAGTCCGTCGCCGCCGATCGTGTTCCAGGCGCTGTTTGTGAGCTTTGGCTGCCTTGGCTTTGGCAGCATTTTTCGCTGCGATTTCTGCTTTTGGCGGGCCAGACGGGTTCAATTTCTTCATTGTCGAAACCCTCCGTGCGGCACGTCGCTAACGACCTTGCCTTCGCTGATCGTGATAACGCGTGTGTTCAGCCTGTTAACAATCTCTTGACTGTGTGTGATCAAAACAACTGTTGTGCCGAACTTATTAATTTTAAGAAGTAATTTCACGATTTCCCAAGTATTATGCGCATCCAAATTCCCCGTCGGTTCGTCGGCCACCAAAATTTTCGGCTGGCGCACCATGGCGCGGGCAATCGCTACGCGCTGCCTTTCCCCACCGGATAATTGGCGTGGAAAACTTTTTTCTTTACCTCTTAAACCAACTAGTTCAAGAATTCGCGGCACGTTCTGGCGAATTTCTTTGTTAGAATGACCAGAAATTTCCAGCGACAGCGCTACATTTTCATAAACCGTTCGGTTCGGCAAGAGCTTAAAATCCTGAAATACCACGCCGATTTTTCGCCGTAACAGAGGAATATCGCGGTCGTCCAACGTGTCGTAATCGATGCCGCCGACGACGATTTTTCCATCATGCGGTTTTTCTTCACGCGTCAGCATTTTTAGCAAAGTTGATTTTCCTGCACCGCTGGCACCAACGATAATCGCGAACTCGCGCGCCTGAATATGCAAACTAACACCATCAAGGGCCGGCTGCAGCGCCTTGGCATAAGTCTTGGTTACCCTGTCAAGCAAAATCACGATATCTATTTTAACATAAAAGTAAGCGCTTTGGAAAGGCTCCGCCCGACGGGAGGCCAGCAGCACCAGCAACAACTTCCCGTGCGACTCTTTTCGACGAGAAAAGTGTCAGTGCTGAAGCCACGCGGGCGACGGGCCTGAGGAACGGCGCGGGAAGTTCGTTGGTGGTGAGTGCGGTCGAAACATGGATACTGAAGATCCTGAAACAAGTTCAGGATGACAATTGTTCATTCCTGCATAGCGTAAACAATGAACCGCTGACTGGATTCCTGTGCCCGATAATCGAACTTACCTGTGCAAGTCATCAGTGTCAAACCTTTTTCTGTGTCCTCTGGTGTACTGAGTGCCTTGTTCATGTCAACCTTGTCGCTAGCGACAGTTTCACTGGAAACCACACGGTAGCTGATCCGATTGCCGTTGCCAGTTTCGACGATGATCTGAGCATCTTTTTCCAATCTTGGCAAATCATTGAACGCTGCTGGGATGGTGTTTGAAAAGGACGTATGGCCGTTTATAAACATCTGCCCCGGCATGTCAGGTTTGGCCGAGCCGTCGTACCACGCCGTGTCGTTCAAGTTCTTTGGCGTATCGATATTGCCTTTGCTAGTTACACCAACGCTCATAACGCGCGCTTTCACGCCAATCGACGGGATGTAAATATAGCGCGGATGATCGGCCGGTGTCGTGTAGGCCGCCCAAGCTTCGTTGCTGATGGAGGTCGGATCGGCCGTCGCTGGATTGGTGCTATCGACCGACATGGCCGCCGCTGGGCTAGAAAAAGTACTCTCGACCGATTTGTTGGTCATCCACGTATCCCACGCTAAGTAACCACTGACAGCCAGGATTATTGCGATGATCAGCGCCCGCAGTACTGCAAAGAATTTCGCAGCATCAACCTTGAACGTCAAGGTGATCCGCGGCGCACCAGCTACCCTGGTTACGAAATTGCCACTTGGCATCGTTGCCGTGCCGCTGCTGTTTGGTATCGGTGCTACGGCCGTCGTCGCTACACTAGCTGCCGAGGCTGCTGGTGCTAAAACCCGCTGCTGGGATGCAACTGGCTCTGGGCTGAGCGCTGCCGATTTGACAGCTTGTTCCATTCGTTCTGCTGCAGCCTTCTTGGCTCGTTCGGCCTTGGCCTGGGCTTTCCTAAAGGTTTTCGTTCCGCGTTTGGGCGTTTTCTCCGAAAGCTGAGAAAAGTCTTTGTCGATTTCCTGCTTTAATGTCGATGACATGATTGGTTTTGCCGGTGCCGAAACTGTCGGCTTCGTTGCCGGCGTCATTTGTTGCAATTGCTGTTGAATGACTGTCGGCGTCAAAGAATGCTGCTGTTCGCGTTTGGTTTCAGGCTTTCTTTGCTCGACGACGGCCCTTCTCGGCGCCGAACCGATAATGTCCTCTAGGTGGATCACCGGAGATTTCTTTTGCTGGATAGGACTGCCAACACGGTGTTGCACTGGCTGAGCGCTCTTGGTAATTGGCGCAGTCTTGACGATCTGTTTAACCGGCCCGGCTGAAGTTACCGGCTTGGGCGGCGCAGCAACAACGTCGTGCACCTGCGTACTGCTGAAAACTTTGTGAATGTTATTGTGTCGCTGTGGCACAATTATTGGTCGCTCGACCGTGCCCCGTCGTCCGTCGCGCACCACACGCGCTGGACCCGAAAAGTCTTTGTCTGACATCTTTGTCCCCTGTTGATGTTTATTTAGCCTCTTTATTTTTTGTAAGCTATGACTGCATTATAAAGCATTAGTTTTATAAATGCAAGGGTTTTTTGAAAAAAAGTTTTTTTGTCATCCCGAGCGTAGCCGAGGAATCTCGTCTATCCGTATAGATTCCTCGACAAGCTCGGAATGACACGACACATTATATGCTACAATATTACTAATTAAGCATAAGGAGAATCATGCCCAATAAACCCATCGTCAGCAGATCTCGCACTAGATTGATCTATTGGTTGTTGTTTGCACCGTTTGTTTTGGTACCAGTCTCAGTTTGGATTTTGGACGGCTACGGCGAAGTTTACACATTTGTTCTGTGGCTGGGCCTCAGCTTGGAGATCATATCGATTATCGGCTTCTTCATCGGCCTCTGGCTGCTGTCTATCCAATCTGCCCACGCCCCGACCTTTCGTAGTAAGAAGTTCAGCTGGCCAGCCGTCTTGCTATTCTTGATCCCACTGATTTTATTGGCTGTTTCTTCTCTGGTGTTCATCCCGAATAATAACTTGACGCCTTTGGTTGTAACCGAGTTATTACTGTTGCGCACCATAGCCCTAGCGTCATTCGTTATCGGTGCAATATTGGCTTTTAAACGCATTAAACCGATAAAAACCGCCTGGCTGATGGTCGGCTTGTCGGCGATTCCTTATCTGTTAATTATCATTGTAAGTTTCGCTACATACGGCCCATACGGTTTTAACACCATGGAAGAATTTCATCAATTCGAAACCCGCACGTTAACGGCGCATTTATCGTCGGTTGTTTTAGGACTGATAGTTTTGGCGTTTGGCTGGTTTAGGTTTCGAAAGAAAGTCTAGCTTGCTTCGTTTTCTAACCACGCCGTTATAAACCCATCAATTGCGCCGTCTAAAACTTTTTCGACGTCCTTCTCCTCATACTTCGTCCGCGTGTCCTTAACCAATTTATAAGGATGAAGAACATAATTCCTGATTTGCGCGCCCCAGCTAGCCGATTCGCCAGCCCGCAGTTCGGACAGATTGTCAACGTGCTGCTCCATCTGCAATGCCGCCAATTTGCCGCGCAGGATTTCCATGGCCTTTTCGCGGTTCTGAATCTGCGACCGCTCGTTCTGCACCGACACCACCGTGCCCGTCGGCAAGTGCGTGATCCGCACCGCGCTGTCGGTCGTGTTGACGCTCTGGCCGCCGTGACCGCCGCTGCGATAGACATCGATGCGCAGGTCCTTGTCATCGATTTTGACGGCGTCTGGCGCGTCGATTTTCGGCAGGACTTCGACCAAGGCAAAAGAAGTCTCACGCGATTCGGCGTTGAATGGGCTCAGGCGGACTAAACGATGCACGCCGTTTTCGCTTTTTAATTTGCCATAGGCGAATGGCCCAATGATTTCAATAACAGAAGTTTTTACGCCAGCGGTTTCGCCTG
Organism: Candidatus Saccharimonadota bacterium; assembly: GCA_009777625.1. Taxonomy (GTDB): domain Bacteria; phylum Patescibacteriota; class Saccharimonadia; order Saccharimonadales; family Saccharimonadaceae; genus WRLL01. The sequence continues at coordinate 1,566 of WRLL01000027.1, read as the reverse complement.
GACTTCTTTCGATAATCTGTGTTTTGAATCCGGATTTTTCTGCCCAGCGTAGATACATCCTTTCCAGCATTTCGGTGAAGTCCTGCGCATCGTCGCCGCCTGCCCCGGCCGACAGACGCAAAATCGCATCACCTGAATCAAATTTCCCAGTGAACAATAATTGAGTTTTTAGTTCAGAAAAGTCATTTTCTAACACTACGATCTGCCCGTCGAACTCCGGCAATAGTTCTTCGTCAGAAATTTCCAGCAATTCGCGCAGATCCTTAACCTGCGTCGATAGGATTTCCCACGGCGCAACTTGGCCTTTCAGAGCGCTGACTTTCTTGGCCAAATCCTGTGCGTTGTCCGGGTTGTTCCAGATCTCGGGCTGGGCCAAATCATTCTCTAGTTTGTCCAGCTCGGCACGTTTTTTCGGCAAATCTAATCTCGATAGCGCTGCGTCAACTTCTTGCGCCAGATTGTCCAGCCTTTTCTCCAAGTCAGTCTTCATTTGAAACTATTTTATCATACACAGGTAGATCCGCACCTTACAGCACAACGCCCGAATAGCTCTCACAGACCCCATCCACACATTGCTTCATAACCGTTTCAACGTCTTTCTCTACAGAATCATTGGCAACACTAACGATGTAATCAATGTCGTCAGTAATCGTGTAAAGGTCGCGATCGCCGACACTAATAGTTTTGTCGCCTTCCTCCATCTGGACGCGGAAAAATTCGTCCAGAGGCCTCCAAAATTCCGAACCGTACAAAATCACCGGCACCTGCGGCACTTTCTTTGTCTGTATCAGAGTAAGAATCTCGGATAGCTCGTCCAGCGTGCCGTAGCCACCCGGGAAATAAACGTAGTCCTTGGCCGAAAAAGTCAGCATAACCTTGCGCGCGAAAAAGTAGTTGAATTCCAAATTATCAGTGGTGTAGCGATTGGCCGACTGCTCGTGCGGCAACGTAATGTTCAGCCCGATCGAACGCCCGCCAGCGTCGAACGCACCGCGGTTGGCGGCCTCCATGATGCCTTCGGCGCCACCTGTGATTACGGTGTGGCCGGCCTTGGCCAATTTTTCGCCCAATTCATATGCCTTGCCATAGAAATGACTCTTTGGCTTCAGCCGCGCCGAACCAAAAACCGTCACGCCCTGCGGGTAGGTTTTGATCGTCGCCAGCCCGTGCGTCAAATCTTTCGCGTAACGAACCGACCGTTCGATGTCGTCGATCGTCAAGTTTTTGTCCTTGAACATATTTAGCCAAGTTTGTTCCATGTTTTCCTTTCACTGATTAACTTGAATATATTTTAGCATAAAGTTTTTATTTTGATAAGTCGATTAAACTCGCTTCATGGATTTTTGTCTATCCTTACGCCATATAATCAACGAAGCAGCAATTATCGCAACACTGCCCACCAGAGTTATCCAATTGATATCAATAATAAAGAACGACACCAAAGCATTTGACAGCCCATGGAAAACGCAGGCGTAAAACACCACGTTGGTTTTCCTCTGTATCGCCGCCAATGCAAAGCTCAGCACCAGCCCAAACACAGCGAACGCGGCAAACGGGAATTCGTCC
>WRLL01000026.1 GCA_009777625.1 Candidatus Saccharimonadota bacterium | reverse complement strand
TCAATCACTAGAGTGTGTATGTTAAATGCTATGAAAATCCCGGCCACAAAAGTCACTAACCCAACGATCTTCCACCGCTGGTAGTATGCTACACCGCTGCCCATTGCTTCGGACACTTTGTCGTAATATTTCAGGATCAACGCACCGGCGACAGACACAATTATGCCGATGAAGAACCACAATAAACTAAAACTGTACATGTTTTCATATTAGCATAAACTAATTCGTCGTGTAAAGCGAGGCGCAGATTCGTACTTGCCGCGCGACTCTTTCGGACGGCGAAAGTGTCAGAGAGGGCACCCGTGACGACGGGATGGCCGAACGGCGCGGGAAGTATGATCTGTGCCGGACTATTTGACAAATAATTATTGAGGATATATAATTGAGCTTGACAGCTTGGTTAAGCAAGCTATTTTAGTTTAAGGAGAAGTGGGCATGACAGAAGAAAAGAATCCCAAGAAAACCGTTGTTCGTCGCGTTAAAGCCGGCGACAATGATTCGAGTTCCACAACAAAGGCTACAGCCGGCACTAAAGTCACTGCCAAGAAATCACCCGCATCGGGCAAAAAAACTGCCGCTCCTTCTAAAGCCACTCCAAAAAAAGTTGTAAAGAAAGCCACACCCACAACAAAGAAACCTGCAGCCAAAACCGCGCCAAAGCCTAAGAAGAAGCCCTTTTTCCTCTTGGTCCCAGTTATCGGCACCGGTCGCTACATCCGCAACTCCTGGCGTGAACTCCGCCAAGTCCGCTGGACCAACCGCCGAGCAACCTGGGGTTTGACCCTGGCAGTCATCCTATTCAGCGTTTTCTTTGCCACCTTTATCCTATTGTTCGACAAAATTTTCGATTGGCTAATTAAAGAGGTAATTCTGTAGCGCGCCGCGCGAGGAAGGAGACATTATGGTAAAAGCGAAACGATACGACGACACGCGGGCATGGTACGCGATTCACACTTACGCCGGCTACGAAGAGCAGGTCGCCGACCAAATCCGCCAGCGCATCGAAGGCGTCGACATGGCCGACAAAATTTTTGATGTCTTGGTGCCAAAGGAAAAAATGATTGTGATCAAGAACGGTAAAAGGAAAGTCGTCGAGCAGAAAATTTTCCAAGGCTACGTGTTGGTCGAAATGAAACTGACCGAAGACGCTTGGTTCATTATTCGCAACACTCCCGGGGTAACCGGTTTTGTCGGCGCTGGCACTAATCCGACTCCTGTTTCTAACAAAGAAATCTCCAAGATCAAGAAGCGCATGGGCGTCGAAGAACCAAAGCACGAAATCGACCTGTCCATCGGCGAAGTCGTCAACATCAACGATGGCCCGTTCAAAGGCTTCGACGGCTCAGTTTCGGAAATCGACCGCGAGAAAGGCAAAGTTAAAGTCTTGGTCAGCATGTTCGGGCGAGACACTAGTGTTGAGCTAGACGCCCTGCAAGTTAAAAAAGTATGATCTCGTAAATAGGGGGGGGGGAGTGCAATGGGCAGTAGAGAGAACGAGAAGATTGCACATAAAAAGAAATTTTTCATCATCGCTATTCCTACTATTGCCGTCTTAATAATTTCCGGCGTAGCTGCTCTTATATTAGTGCTAATAAACCAGCCCACAACCAACGACGACTCCGTAAAAGTCGGCCAGAAGACAAAAATTTACATTGGTAGCCAAAACAGCAGCATCGGCACATCCTGGCAGGTCAAGAGTGTCTCAAATCAGGACATCCTGTCAGACATAGAAATATATACGGTTCAGGACAAGGGATGCCCGCCTGACGCCACCGGCTGTTATAGCGACGCTTATTTGATTTTCGCCGGCGCACGAGCTGGCCAATCGACCATCGTAGTAGAACAATGTTTTCGTGGTGATTGCACAGACGCCCAGACAAAAAGTTTTGATATTACAGTCAGGTAACCTCTGGCGCTAACCAATCAATCATCTACTTGTTGTTCATGTCATGGAAGAGTTCCGCCACCGACTCACCGACCAGCACACGGCGTAACGACTCTGCGATCATCGGCGCAACAGGCAGAATTTCAACGCGCGAGCCCAACGCTTTGATCGTCCTTTCCTGCGGCAAGGTGTCGACCAGGATCAGCTTTTCAATGCTGGAATTTTGAAATTTCTCTAGCGCGTTTCCACTTAAAATTCCGTGTGTAGCGGCCAGCATCACGGCTTTCGCACCGGACTTTTTCAATGTCTCGGCCGCACTAATTATAGTACCACCAGTAGCAATCATGTCGTCAATCACTATACATGTTTTGCCAACAACACCATCGATTTTTGGTGGGCGACGGAGCTTTGACGTATCCGAACGGTCACGACTCTTGGGCATGTGGATCAGTTCGATGCCCAATTCATCGGCGTACTGTTCGGATTCTTTGGCGCGGCCAGCATCAGGTGAAACCATTAAATAGTCACTCTTTTTCTTTCCGATGATTTGAGCTAAACGCCCACGAATCAGCGGCTCGGCTGTTAAGTGGTCAAACGGCCGATTGAAAATCGCCTGCGACTGTGCCGAATGCAAGTCAACCGTTACGATCCGGTTTGTGCCAATAATTTCCAGCATGCGAATCACCACCGAGACCGAAATCGGCTCGCGATTGCGCGCTTTGCGGTCCTGACGTGCGTAAGGCATCAACGGCCAGACTACCGTTACCCAATCGGCCGAAGCCCGCTTGGCGGCGTCAACGATCAGCAGCGTTTCCATCAGCGCATCGTTCAACGAATAGCCGTTCATCTCTGTTAGTGATTGAATAACAAACAAATCACGTTTACGGACCGACTCGTTAAAGCGCACATAGCGTTCGCCATCGAGAAAACGTTTTCGATCAATGTCAATCAATTCTTTGTCTAGAATCCCTGCGATTTGTTCTGCCAGCTCTGGGTAGACCCCACCGCTAACGACTCCGAAATCCTGCCCGTATTCCTCGACCATGGTCCTCCTTAACTTTGATTAAAGTATAAACTGCAGGAGGTTTTTGCGCAAGGTTGATTTCTTGACCATTTTTTGCTAAAATAAACCTGTTACGCACTAAATATGCTTCAAAAATAATATTTAGTAAAGGAAAATCATGGCAAAGAAAATCATCGGAAATCTGAAACTAAGAATCCCCGCTGGTCGCGCCACCGCTGGCCCGCCGGTTGGTTCGACATTGGGCCAATGGGGCTTGAACATGATGGACTTCATCAACCCGTTCAACGACGCCACTAAAGAATTGGCCGGCAAGGATGTCATCGTCCACATCCAGGTTTACGAGGATCGCACTTTCACCTGGCAGTCCTTAGGTCAGCCAGTCGATGACCTGATCCGCGAAGCCGCCAAAATCCAAAAAGGTAGTGGCAAACCACACACCGACAAAGTCGGTAAAATCACTCGCGCTCAGGCCGAAGAAATCGCCGAGAAAAAAATGAAGCAGTTGAACGCAAATGATATCGACGCAGCGGTCAAAGTCGTCGCTGGCACAGCGCGATCAATGGGCGTCACAGTCGAAGATTAGTTTGTTTTAGCAATTAGAACGTCGCTTGTCAAAAGGTGGCGTTTTTGCTATAATCAGCTAGTTAATTTAAATTTGTGGGAGGTCATCAAAGACCGTTCGAACCACGAAAGGAGCCACATGGCAAAATCTAAACAAGAATTATTGAACGAGGCCGACAAACTCGGTCTGGAATTAAGTGTCAAGAACACCGTCGCTGAAATTCAGGCGGCAATCGACCTAGCGCAGCAAGAAACTAAAGCCGTAGACGTCAGCGAAACACAGGCTGCCGAAATCCGCGACGAAAAGGTCAAGGAAGAAGAGCACTTCACCAAAGCCGGCAAAGGTAGCCGAAAAGCTGTCGAAGAAGCCGAAGCAGAAGCAGAACGCCAAGCCCGAAAAGAGGCCGGCGACACTTCGGCACAAGACGGCAAGGTCGCTACTGATCAAAAGGGCCCAGCACCAAAAACTCGACCTCACGCTGAGCGCCACGGCAAAAACTATCGCAAAGTCGCCGAGAAAATCGACCGTAGCAAAACTTATTCATTAGAAGAAGCATTGCATCTGGCCACCGAAACCTGCCCAGCCAGATTCGACAGCACCGTCGAAATTCACGTCCGCTTGGGCGTCGACCCGAAACAGGCCGACCAGAACATCCGCGCCACTGTTAGCCTGCCAAATGGAACGGGTAAAACCGTCAGCGTAGCTGCCTTTGTGCCAGAATCTGACGTCGAGGCCGCCAGGAAAGCTGGTGCCAACATCGCAGGCGAGCAAGAAATCCTGAAACTTCTTGAAAAAGAAAACTTGGACTTCGACGTACTGATCGCCACGCCACAACTAATGCCGAAACTGGGCAAATACGCCCGATCCTTAGGCCCGCGCGGTCTGATGCCCAACCCGAAGGCCGGCACCGTTTCGACCAACCCAGCCCAGGCCGTCAAAGAAGCCAAAGGTGGCAAAGTCGAATACCGCGTCGACAAACAGTCTATCGTCCACCTGGGCATCGGCAAGACTTCGTTTGGCGCGGCCAAACTTGAACAGAATGCGCGCGTCTTCCTTAATTCTTTGAACGCTGCCAAACCTTCGACATTGAAGGGTGCTTACATCTTATCGACTGCTGTTTCGACAACCATGGGCCCAGGGATCAAGGTTGAAAACGCCTAAACCTCAATCAGTGTGATATCATAATAAAGACATTAGGTTCAAGGAACCGTGGTTTTGTGATTTTAATTAGGAGGGAATTCATGAAAAAAGCACTTTTAAGCGTCTACGACAAAACCGGCGTTACCGAGTTTGCCAAAGAATTAGAAAAGCTCGGTTTTGAAATCGTCTCAACCGGCGGAACATACAAAGCTCTGAAAGACGCCAAAGTTAAAGTTATCGAAGTTTCAGAATTAACAGGCCTTCCGGAATGCCTCGACGGCCGCGTCAAAACTCTTCACCCAGTGGTCCACGCTGGGATCCTGGCCCGACGCGACAGCAAAGACCACATGCAGCACATTAAGGATCTGAACATCGGCACGATCGACATCGTAGTCTGCAACCTTTATCCCTTCAAAGAAACCATCGCGCGCGAAAATGTGACTCTGGAAGAAGCCATTGAAAACATCGACATCGGCGGTCCGACCATGCTGCGCGCGGCGTCGAAAAATTATCCGGGCGTTACAGTCATCACTAATCCCGCAGACTACGAAAAAGTCATCGCTGAATTGCAAAAATCAGGAAAAGTTAGCGAAGAAACCAATTTCCACTTAGCGCAAAAAGTTTTCGAACACACCGCGGCCTATGATGCTTTGATCGCAGATTATATTAAGAAACAGAGAAAGGACACCAGTTGGCCGGAAACTTTCACTCCGACATACGAATTGGTCCAGGAAATGCGCTACGGCGAGAACCCGCACCAGTTGGCCGCCTTTTACAAAGAAATCGGCGAGAATAAAGGCTCGTTGGTCACCGCCGAGCAGCTGAACGGCAAAGAGCTGTCCTTCAACAACATCAACGACGCCAACGGCGCGCTGGAGCTGCTGAAGGAATTCGACCAACCAACCGTCGTCGCCAGCAAGCACGCCAACCCCTGTGGCGTCGGCAGCGCGGATAATATCACCGACGCTTGGATGAAAGCTTACGCGGCCGACAAAATGTCAATTTTCGGCGGCATCGTCGCTATCAACCGAACCGTCACGGTCGAAATTGCCGAGAGCATTGCAGAGAATAAAATCTTCCTGGAAATATTAATCGCGCCGGACTATGACAAGGCTTCACTAGAAATTCTTAAGCAGAAAAAGGATTTAAGAATCCTGAAGTTGCCGCACATTTCCACGCCACAAAGGGAAGATGCTTTTGATATGAAAAAGGTCAATGGCGGAATTATTGTCCAATCAATCGACAATAAAACTTGGAACGACTGGAAAGTAGTGACCAAGAAAAAACCGACGGCTAAAGAAATGAAAGATCTTGAGTTCGCCATGAAAATCGTTAAGTACGTCAAATCCAACGGCATCATGATCGCCAAAAATCTGCAATCCGTCGGTATCGGCCCGGGCCAAGTCAATCGATTCTGGGCCGCCCAGCAGGCCATAGACCATGCCCATGAAATGATCGGCCCAGATGCAACGCACGGCGCGGTCTTGGCGTCAGACGCCTTCTTCCCGTTTCCCGACAGCATTGAGGAAGCTCACAAGGCCGGCATCACCGCCATCGTCCAGCCCGGCGGCTCAATCAAGGATCAGGATTCCATCGACGCTTGCGACAAATACGGCATTGCCATGATTATGACCGGCACGCGACATTTTCGACATTGACCCGGACCCGCGCATTCTTACTTTATTATTCCTTTTCCTCTTTAACTTTGTCCAGTCGCACTGCAACGTCATCCAGCAAACTCTGCCAAGCCGTTACAAATTGCGCCACGCCATCTGTCTCTAATTTGTCTGTTACTTTATCCAATGAAATACCTAATTTCTCGACATGGCCGATAATTTCCGCCGCATCACTTGAGGCCTCGGGGTAAAGCGTTTCGTCGCTGTGATCTGCCACGGCCTCGAGAGTAGCCTCGGGCATAGTATTAACGCAATCGCGGTAAGCCAGCGCATCAACATATAATGTGTCGGGGTAATCCGGATTCTTGACTCCTGTTGAGGCCCATAGTGGACGCTGCTTATGTGCACCGGCTGCCGCCAGCTTTTCCCAAACTTCATCCGAAAAGCTCTCTTCGAAAACCTGCCACGCCAGTTGTGCGTTGGCTACAGCTGATTTCCCGCGCAACGCCAAAGCCTTATCTGTACCGATTGCTTCAAGTTGCGGATCAATCGTGCTATCAATGCGCGACACAAAGAACGATGCCACCGAATGAATCTGGCTGATGTCGCGACCGGCTTTCAAGGCTTCTTCCAGTCCTTTTATAAAAGCCGCAATGACCTCGCGATATCGTTCAATAGAGAAGATCGATGTAACATTAACAGAAATTCCTTCGGCTAAAGTTTTCGTAATCGCAGACAATCCCTCGCGCGTCGCCGGAATCTTGATCATAACGTTCGGCCGATCAACCAGACGCGCCAATTCGATCGCTTGCGTCACTGTATTTTCCGAATCATGTGCCAAGCGCGGGTCAACTTCGATGGAAACACGACCGTCAACGCCGTCGGTCGCTTCATAAATCGGCAGGAAAATGTCGGCAGCAGCGCGCACGTCATCAGTTGTCATCGCCCGGACAGCTTCTTCGGGGTCGGCACCAGCCATCGCCAGCTCCTTAATCTGCGAATCATACGGCCCGGCCGCAAAGATCGCCTTTTGGAAAATTGACGGATTAGTCGTCACGCCCACAACGTTACGGGTTTTGATTAAGCTTTCCAGACTGCCAGAATTTAGTCGTTCGCGCGACAGATCGTCCAGCCAAATTGATACGCCGCGATCGGCTAATGCTTCGGTCTTTGACATTGCTTAAATCCTTTCGTACTTTACAAAACTATAAGGATAAGAATTGCGTTCATCAGCCGGGAAATCCTGTCGTTTGACTTCACGCCAAGCATTTGGATCCAGATCGGGGAAGAAGGCGTCGGCGTCGAACTCGCCGTGAACTTCTGTCACATAAATCGTGTCGATACCTAACTCGTCGGCACGCGCTACGCTCTCTTTATAGGCCATCATACCACCGATGACAATACCTTGGCGGCCAGTCTCGACCAAATCAAATGCCTCGTCCAAATTGTACGCCACGCTCACACCGGCTTCTAAAAAACTATCGTCCTGTGTCATCACAATATTTTGTCTATTTCGTAAAGGTTTAAATTTCGGTGAGATACTGTCGTAAGTATTTCTCCCCATAATGACCGCCTGACCAGTCGTGATCTCAACAAAATGCTTCATATCGGCCGGAAACTGACCCAGCCACGGCAAATCGCCGCGCAGGCCAATCGCCCGATTGACATCACCGTACGCCACAATAATCGCCCTCTCACTTTTCATATCTCAATTGTAGCACAAATTTGCCCGCGCAATTTTGTTTGGTATAATATAATTAGTCAAGAGAGGAGACAATATGCAAGACGACACAACACCGGCTGACGGTTATTACGGTGAGGATGACACAGACGAGGATCTGGACCTAAGCTTCTTAGATGATAAGAAATAACTCGGCCACGCAGCCACTTAGGGTTGCTTTGGTGGTGCCGCACATTTTTATAATCCGCGAGATCATGAACGATGTGATTTTTTCACCTGGCGTGCTAGCGCTTCAACTGGCGAAGAATCTGGCGCAGTTTGATATCGATGTGACGCTGTTGACTCCGGGTCCGACCGAAACTGAAGTGAAGAATATCACAGCCGACATGTCAAATTTCGAACAGGAATTGAAAAATCGCGGCTACGGTTACATAGAATTGCTAAAGAAACATCCGCTGGTTTTTGTTAGTCTGGCGCGCCAAGTCCAAGCTGAAATCATCGCGCGAGCCTACGGAATGGCGAATCAAGGAGATTTCGATGTGGTGCACATTTACACCAACGAAGAAGACATCGCGCTACATTTCGCGCGCTTTTGCCGCATGCCCGTCGTTTTCACACATCACGACCCTTATAATTTCTTGATCAAGTACAAGGCCGTTTTTCCGCGGTACAAGCATCTAAATTATATTTCCATGTCACAGGCTCAACGCCAGGATATGCCGCCAGACACAAATTGGGTGGCTAATATTTACCATGGCGCTGATCCTGACGAATTCAAACCGCGTTACGAAAAAGGCGATTACTTTGCATACATGGGAAGAATTATCGAACCAAAAGGCGTTGATCGTGCGATCTCGGCCGTGAAACTTCACAATCGAAATAATCCCGATGCCCCAGTGAAATTAAAAATCGCCGGCAAGCATTACGCCGGCTATGGCAAAGACGATTATTGGCGAGAACAAATCGAACCAAACTTGGACGAGAATGTCGAATATTTAGGATTTATCAGAGACACAGAACAATTAAAGTTTTTGCAGAACGCCCATGCGTTGTTGATGCCATCGCGTTTTTCGGAACCGTTTGGCATGGCAGCGATAGAATCCTTGGCCTGTGGCACGCCGGTCATTGGTTCGTCGTCCGGCGCGATTCCGGAAATTGTGCGACCCGGGAAGAATGGCTATATAGCCGACACGCCAAAAGAAATCTCAATGGCTATGAAAAAAATTGACCAAATTGACCGGCATTTCTGTCGACATGATTTCGAAGAAAGATTCACATCAGAAAGAATGGCGCGCGAGCATGCCGATCTTTACCAAAAGATGACACGAGAAAATGTTAAATAATCACAATCGGAACTTTAATAGGATCGTGTGATTGATAATTCACTAGCTCGAAATCGTCGAATTTAAAATCGTTAATCGTTTTTTGCTGGCCATTAATTTTCAGCTGTGGGAAGGGGAGAGGCTTGCGCGTCAATTGTTCTTTTGCGGCGTCGATTTGATTTTTATACAAGTGTGCATCGCCGATTGACACGACGAATTCCCGCGCCTCTAATCCAGTCAGTTTCGAAATCATCAACAACAATTCGGTGTACTGCGCGATATTGAACGGTAAGCCAAGAAAAACATCGCTCGATCGCTGATAAAGCTGCATGTACAACTTGTTTTTGATCACGTCTAACTGGAACATGGTATGGCACGGCGGTAAGCGCATTTCGTCCAACTCGCCGGCGTTCCAACCGCTAACAATGATTGCTTTAGAATTCGGGTTATTTTTTACCTCGTCGATAGCCCATTGCAATTGGTCAAACTCTGTACCGTCCGGCCGTCGCCAGTGTCGCCACTGCACGCCATAAATTCGTCCCAGCGTTCCTTCCTTAACAGAACCATCGTCCTGGAACCCATCCCAGATCTTCACGCCGTTCTTGTTCAAGTATTCCGGCGTTTGATTTTTTCCAGAGATAAACCACAGCATTTC
>WRLL01000025.1 GCA_009777625.1 Candidatus Saccharimonadota bacterium | reverse complement strand
AAAGTCTGATTCATAGCAGAATTAGTACTGGTCGTAACAGCCGACAAAACATAGCGACCTGGTGTCGACGGAGTATAATTAAAAACTTTAGTCCCAGCGTCGTCAGCCCACGAGGTCGAAGCCGTGCCACCCGGCACGAAATTTATAGTAGCACCGCTATCGGGTGAGGTTATCGTTGTGGAGCCAGTAAATATACCATCAGGGCTAACAGTGTATTCCGATGTTTCGTTGACGTAGGCAATCGTACAGTTGGGGCTGGACGGACCACAGGCAAATTCCAGCGCATCGGCATTAATGGTAACGTTGATCGAAGCAAAGGTGTCAGTCACATCGCCCGTGGCATTAATAACTATATAAGAGGCGTTGTGGCTAAGGCCCGGATCGACGGTATAGCGAAAAGTCCGCTCACAACCAGGATCGGCCGGAATCGTAATAGTGGTACAGCTAGTCGTGTCATATGTACTAGTACCAGAAGTAAACGTCGCGTCATAAGGCGCGGCCGTAGTATCGACGAACGTGCCGCCCGCAGAACTCATGCCGTTTATTAAATCAGCCAAAGCAACAGAACTGATACTAGTATCATATATAGTTAATGTGTATTCGCCATATTCGCCGCGCGACAGATTTGTCGGACCATCTAAGCGCATTGCCGCCGGGACGACCTGAACATCGATGTCGTCATCGGTGATGGCCGGCGAACTGGCGCCATCCAGCGTGATATGATTTGTCGTCTGTGCAATAGTAGTAGTTTCAGGAGTATAGAAGAAAGTCTGCGGCTGGCCGTTACCAGAGAAAGTCATGGGGTTCTGCCGAAAGCTGCCAGCGGTACCGCTCGGGTCATCGCTTTGGCTCAAATCCTCTGTAATCGTGATCGTGCCTGTGTATAATGCGCCATACGTCGTGACCTGGAACGGAACTTCACTGCCTGCGCTTAAAGTAATGGTGTTATCAGCATGCAGTATCTCATACGAATTGGCGTAAATCCAAAAGGCCTGAGCATCACCGGCCTGAACGATGTTCGGGACGCCAGAATTCGGCACGGGCGTAACTGATATCGACGGTTGCATCAAGGCCGCCTGGTTGCTGACGGTCCAATACGAAATCAGCGTACTCCAATCCGGCGAATTATATGTATAGTACAAATATTGACCAGCGGTATTATATGTATCAGTATAATCAACCGTAAAGGTCCTGGTCGATGGGTCAAACCGCGTGTCGTTATATGGCCCGCTGCCTTGACCGAACGTGCCGGACAAACCGGGATTAATCGCGCTATAACCGTCGTTCAAAACAATCGTCCCGCTAAAGGCATTGTCCAACTTCAGCCGACACAGCGCGCCGGTAACGGGTGGACCCGATCCAGTTCCTGAATAGATATTCCGGCGATAGTCCCAAGTCGTACCGCCGTCGGTCGAACACTGTTGAGCATAATTCGTCGCCGGCGTCCAATAGGTAAATTCTCCGGTTTTGCTGGGGTCAAAAGCCAGCCAAGCGTCAACCGTTTGCGGCATAGAGCCACGCGCTGGCGTGGTAAAGGTAACAGTATTCGGTGCGCCACCATTGGTACAGATAGATCCATCGTAGTTACACCAGGTAACGTTGACATCAGGAATCGTCGTTGTGGTGCCGCCCTGAGTACCGAACTGAACAACTGGCTTGACGTACAAACCCGGCGCCAAGATGGTAACCCTGGCATAACCATTGCCAACATGACCGACCGTCGCCGTGCCGTTAGGCTCCAAGAAAGAAGCGTTGCCAGCCAAGGTCTGGGCGTTAGTAATCGCCACGCCGTTCAACGCTGCCGTACGCAACCAACCAGAGCCACCACCACCACCACCACCGGTACCGTTAGAGGCACCACCACCAAACCAGCCGCCACCACCGCCACCACCATAAATAGATCCGCCCTGTTGCGTGCTGGTGGCACCTATACCTGCCGTGCCGGAAGCTCCCTGGCTGGCCAAGGTAGTACCGCCAGCGGTTTGTGTACCACCACTGGCACCATTACCAGTACAGGCACCGCCACCACCGACATTAGTTTGCGAACTCCCACCGGTAGTACCACCGCCCCAACCGCCGTGACATCCCGCAACTCCAGCGGTTTGTGTACCACCACCGCCGCCGGCCGCCACCAGCAGGTTGGTCCGGACATTGTTGTCGGACAACGGAGTCGCCGTAGTAGCCGTGTTAAGGGAAATATGAGAAGCGCCACCACCGCCACCACCAGCGTTACTGTTTGTGTTGCCGCCGCCGTTCCAGCCACCGGTGCCCGTAGTGCCACTGGCTGCGCCGCCCTGACCACCAGAGGCAATATAAATAACTTGATTTGCGTTCAGCTGAACCGTCACGGTACTGTAGCCACCCCTACCACCCTGGCCGCCAGAGGGAGCATTACCACCCTGCGCGCCCCAAACTTCTAACTTGTAAAGTCCAGCCACTGGCGCTGTAAATGACTGCATCAGCCCAGTTGTGCCACCTGAACCGCCGAATGGGAAATCAACAGTTTGGCCCGTCCAGCCAGGACTGGCAGTCATAGTTACAGAGGTGCCGCCGCTAGCCGGCCCGGTCGGCGGGGAAAGCGTGATGTCACCAGGCGCCGCGCGGGTAACAGCCAAAAACACAAAAACCATAACAGCCGCAATAATTCCAGAGGCGCTGCCAACAAAAAGCTTGGGATGCCTGCGCCAACCGCGTAGACCATCCAAAATGCTAGTACGGATACTGGTTATGGTGAACATAATCTTGTTGCAGTTCTCTCCACTTTCTTGTTATACCTCTTAGCATACATTATATAGAAAGAGCTTTCGTTTTGCAAGAAAAAATGGGCAAAAAGTCTAGTTTTTATCGACTTTTTTGCAGCGATTGTGGAAATAGCTGTGGAAAGAAATTTTATGCTACAATGGGCATATGTTTAAAAAATATGTCAGATGGAAATTAGAGAAGTATGTCAAGAAATACTTCAAAAAGCACCATCCGAAATTGGTCGTCGTAGTCGGTTCGGTCGGCAAGACCGTCACCAAAACTGCCATCGCGACGGTCCTGGCGCAAAAATATCGCGTCCAAATGGAGCCGACCAATCACAATTCCGAGTTCAGCGTGCCGTTGGCTGTCATGGGAATTTCCTATCCGCCGCCTGCATTGTTGCGGAAATTCAAAACTTGGCGACGAATTTTCAAAGCAATGAGAAAGCGGATCAAGTGGCCAACCGGTGTCGACGTTATTGTCCAGGAGCTGGGCACGGAAAGACCAGGCGAAATCGAGCATTTCGGCACCTATCTGAAACCGAACATTGCCGTTGTCACCGCCGTCACGGCTGAACACATGCAAAACTTCCCGGGCGGATTAGTTGATGTGGCAAAAGAAGAATTATCTGTCGCCAAATATGCTAATTTAACAGCGGTCAACCACGACGACGTCAACGCCGATTTCGCGCCATATGCTGAAACGACCAATATCACCGACTATGGTTTGGAAGGCGGCGAATATCGTTTTCAAATTGTCGGCGGCGATCCATTGAACGGTTACGAAGTCAAATTCTTTGCACCGGAATTCGGTGGCGCTTCGGCTGAAAATCCAGAATTGCAATCGTCTGAAAACGCACCTGGTGCGACGATCCATCTGGTCGGCGAACACAACGTCAAGGCCGCTGCAGCCGCCATGATGATCGGCGCCAAAATGGGCATGACCGTCGAGGAAGTCACAAACGCCCTGGGTGAAATCAGTCCTGTCCCGGGCCGCATGAATCTGTTGAAAGGCGTGCGCGGTTCGACGATCATCGATGACACGTACAATTCCAGCCCCGACGCAGCGATTGCGGCGCTCTTGACCCTGTACAAGATCGAAGCCGACCAGCGGATTGCGATCCTGGGATCGATGAATGAACTGGGCAATATGTCAGCCGAAGCCCACAAGCAAGTCGGCGCCATGTGCGATCCGAATTGGTTGGAATGGGTCATTACCATCGGCGAAGAAGCGGCGCGATATTTAGCGCCAGCGGCTCGCGAACAGGGCTGTCAAGTGGCCAGCTTCCCGGGTCCGATTTTCGCTGGCGCCTTTGCCAATAAAGTTTTGCGTCCCAAAGGCATCGTCCTGGCTAAAGGTTCACAGGATAAAGTCTTCGCCGAAGAAGCCGTCAGGATTTTGCTCCGCACCGATATCGATCAGGACGAACAGTTGGTCCGCCAAAGCCCCGACTGGATGGCAAAGAAAAACGCCTGGATCCAGAGCCTGCGCAATATAGATGCCGATAGCGATTAGGCTGCAGCTGTCATCCTGGCGAAGGTGAAATCATCAACGAGAATTTATTCTCAGTTGGTGATGAGCCGAAGGAGGCGAAGCCGATACTTGTTTCAGGATCTAATGGATAAGAAATTAATTAGAATAGATTCTGGGGCAAACCCAGAATGACGAGATTTTTAACGATTTGAAAAACTTACGCTAACTTGTGTTAAAATGATTAAGTATGAAAAGCGAGGGAAGAAATGAGCGCTAAAATTATCGCTGTTACCAATCAAAAGGGCGGCGTCGGCAAAACCACGACCGCAGTCAATTTGGCGTATTTCTTGGCGAAAGAGCAAAAGGCCCGCGTCCTGATAGTCGATTTCGATCCGCAGGGCAACGCTACGTCAGGTCTCGGCATTGACAAAACTCAGCTGAAATCGGCGACGAATACTGATGGTGAGCCGACAATTCTCGACGCGATTTCCGGCGAAGCCAACTTAAACAATGTCATCCAACCGACCAATTTCAAGAGATTATTCATCGTGCCAGCCAACCCGCAACTAGCTGACGCCGAATCGGGTTTGGCCAAGGCCGAACGGCGGTTTATCCGATTGCGCGATGCGCTTAATTCTTTACCGGCAGAAGGGGAAGAAGCCTACGATTTCATCCTGATCGACTCGCCGCCCAGTTTGAGTCTGCTTACGGTCAATGCTTTGGTGGCGGCTAACCACGTGCTTTTGCCGGTCCAGGCCGAATTTTACGCGCTGGAAGGTCTCGGACAATTACTCGAAACCATGAAGCTGGTCCGAAAAGGTCTCAACCCAACTTTGGAATTGCTGGGCGTTTTAGTAACAATGTACGATTCGCGAACTACCTTGAGCCAGGAAGTCTACAAAGAAGTCGCCAAACATTTCCCGGGCAAAGTTTTCGACATCAAAATCCCGCGCAACGTCCGCCTAGCCGAAGCGCCGAGCCACGGCCTGCCAGTCGGCGCATATGATCGTTTCAGCAAAGGTTCGCGTGCCTACAAATCCGCCGTAGAAGAAATAATCAAACGTATCGGATAGACGAAATGACTCCCGACCCCTTCCAGGAATTCAGCGACAGAAATGATCAGTCGCGCCAAATGGAAACCATGCTGATGGCGGCGGCTGCAAAAGCTGCCCGTCAAGGCGCCACAGACTGGACGGTCAAAATTGATCCCGAGAAGCTGGATTTTTCAATGTTCGGCCATGATCCACAAATAACCGACTTTTCGAATCAGCAATTGTTCATGAGCAACCTGCGCCAATATGCGGCGAAAGAATTCGAAAACGACGCATTTATGGATCAGCCGGCTGAATCTGAAAAACGTGGCAAAAACCCGGTGCCGGAAAAACTTAAAATGCTGGGCTTTGCCGTTAAAAACCACGCTGATTATGACGGCCCGAACAACAAATTGACACTAGCCGACGGCGGTCTGGAAATTGACCTGATAGAAAACTCATCACCTGAAATCAAACCAAAAGGACTCTTTGGTAATAAATCATCCAATTCGTTAGCGCAAAAAATATACGATGATAGGCGCAGCATGGTCGGTTTCGTCCGAGCACGTTTCAAATTGAATCACAATGTGCCGCACATGATCGCCAATCCACACAACGGCACGGCCAAATTGCCAACGCACGAACTGGTGGCACAAAAACTCGAAACCGAGGGCGGCGCGGATCACTTTCACATCTTTGCCTCGCCGACTTATCAGGCTGATGTTTTGTACATTTTCACGCCCGATGTATTGAACGCGATGGACAAAAACGGCGCGGATTTTGCCTATAAATTTTATGATAACGAAGTTGAAATCTACGCGCCAGACAGCGTGCTGAAAAATGGCGAAGACCTGCGCGATTTGATTTTGACCGCTATCAATCTTACGAAACAAATCAATAAACAAGCCGCCCGCTACCGCGACGAACGAGCTACCAGCGGCGCGCAGATACTTGGCAATTTGGCGCCACGCGGTCGGCGCATGGACAGCAACATATCATTCTGGTCAATAGCCATTGTGGCTGCAGTCGCACTATTCATAATGTGGATCGTGGTCGAACTGACTTTGCCGCTGATTTTTCGAACTTAATTGTTGTGATACAATAGGTCTATGGTTAAAAAAGGTTTAGGTAAAGGTTTCGACGCGCTGATCCCTGACGATTTAGTGAATAGCGAATTTGACACAACGGCCGTCGAGGATGAAAAGGTTAGCGATTTAAGGGTTCTGGCGATTGCCGATATCAGTCCAAACGTCGATCAGCCGCGTCGCAATTTTGACGATGAACAACTAGAACAATTGGCCGAATCAATTCGCGAACATGGCATTCTGCAGCCAATTGTCGTCACACCAACCCGAAAAGGTTTCGAAATCGTGGCCGGCGAACGCCGCTGGCGGGCCGCTAGTTTAGCAGGAGTTAAGAAGACTCCGGCAATTGTGCGAACTTTGTCAGCGCAGCATAAATTGGAATTATCAATTATCGAAAACGTCCAACGGGCCGATCTTAGCCCGCTAGAAACTGCGACGGCTTATCTGAAATTAAAGAATCAATTCAATTTGATTGATGCTGAAATTGCTAAACGCGTCGGCAAGGCGCCGAGCACGATTTCCAACCAGATGCGTTTGCTGACGCTGCCTGATTTTGCCCGCGAGTCCCTAACAACCGGCCAAATCAGCGAAGGTCACGCCCGGCAAATTCTGGCCCTGCCGAATGTAAAAGTACAGAAACAACTGCTTGACGAAATTATCAAAAACAACTGGAGCGTCCGCAAAGCCGAACAATTCGTCATCGGTTACAAGAAGCAAGCCAAGGGTCTGGACCCCGAGGCGCGCGAAAAAACCGCCCGTAATGCTACTCTGGAAGAAACCAACGTTACACGCAAAATTGCCAAAAAGATCGGCCTAAAGCCCGAAAACGTTCAGCAAAAAACCACCGCTCATGGCGGGCAGATTATCATCAAATTCTCGGATGAAGCTGAGCTGAAGCAAATCAACGACATTTTTTCGAAATAGTTTTGATGACTTTGCTGCTCGAAAATGATTTTTCATTTTACCCACTCTATGGTAAAATCGATAAGATCTAAGAGTCGTATAACAATAGCTTCGGAGGGAGGAAGTATGCCATTAAAGAGGGAAATCAAAAAAGTCCTAGTCATCGGATCGGGTCCGATTGTCATAGGCCAAGCTGCCGAGTTCGATTACGCTGGCACCCAGGCCTGCAAAACCCTGAAAAGCGAAGATCTCGAGGTCGTCCTGGTCAACTCCAACCCGGCGACAATCATGACCGACAAAAACATGGCTGATAAAGTCTACATCGAACCCCTGACTGCCGACATGTTGAAAAAAATCATCGAAATCGAGAAGCCTGATTCGATTCTGCCGACCCTCGGTGGCCAAACCGCCCTGAACTTGGCGATGGAACTTCACGAAGGCGGATTCTTGGCCAAAAACAATGTGAAATTACTGGGCACCTCGCCCGACACCATCGAAAAAGCCGAAGATCGGCTTATTTTTAAACAAACCATGGAAAAAATCAACCAGCCTTGCATCGAAAGTAAGGTTGTCGAAAACATCGGGGACGCGATTTCTTATGCCAAGAAAGTCGGTTTTCCAGTGGTTGTCCGACCGGCCTATACATTGGGCGGTGCTGGCGGCGGTATCGTCAAGGATGAAAAAGAATTGGATGAAATTGGCCGCGTTGGCCTGAGCTTGTCCCGCGTCGGACAAATCTTGATCGAAAAAAGCGTTGCTGGCTGGAAAGAAATCGAATTCGAAGCCATCCGGGATTCCGCTGGCGACAGGGTCCTGGTCTGCAGCATGGAGAACATCGATCCGGTCGGCGTCCACACCGGCGACAGCATCGTCGTCGCGCCAGCCCAAACCTTGCCAAAGAAAGATTTGGAAACTTATCGACAAGCCTCGTTTGCGATATTGGACGAGCTGGGCATTGAAGGCGGCTGCAACCTGCAGTTCGCCGTCAATCCAGTCGACGGCAGCTACGCCCTGATCGAGGTAAATCCAAGACTCAGCCGCTCCAGCGCGCTAGCGTCGAAAGCCACCGGCTACCCGATCGCCCGCGTCGCGACCAAAATTGCCATCGGTTACACCTTAGACGAAATCGCCAACGAAGTCACCGGCAAGACCCTAAAAGATTTCGAACCACCGGTCGATTACATCGTCGTCAAATTCCCGCGCTGGCCGTTCGACAAATTCGTCAAAGCCAAACGGACGCTTGGCACCCAGATGAAAGCCACCGGCGAAGTCATGTCCATCGCCAACAATTTGGAAACAGCGCTGATGAAGGCCGTCTATTCTCTGGAGCTAGGGCTGGACAGCTTTATCATGCCGAAATTGCAATTGCTAGACGACGAACAAATCAGCGAAAAACTGACCGCGATCGACGACGAGCGATTTTTCGTTGTCTGCGAAGCTATGCGCCGCGGCACTTCTCCGGACGAGATCTTTGACGTTACGAAAATCACGCCGTACTTCCTTGAGAAAATCCACAATGTGATTAAGATGGAGAAAAAGTTGGTTAAGGACGTCACAGAAACTACGCTGAAATCTGCCAAGAAATTAGGCTTCCTTGATAAAACCATCGCCAAACTTTCCGAAAAATCCGAAGAAGAAATCAAAGCAGCAAGAGAAAAAGCCAAAATCCAGCCCTCCTTCCACACGGTCAACATCTGGGCCTGCCGCGAAAACAGCGACAGCCTGTACTACTATTCCGACTTTGACGACAACGGCGAAAAAGTCAAAAACAGTGAAAAAAAGAAAATCCTCGTCATCGGCTCCGGCCCGATCCGCATCGGCCAAGGCATCGAATTCGATTACTGCAGCGTCCACGCCGTTTGGTCGCTGAAAAACCTCGGTTTCGAAACCATCATTGTCAACAACAACCCCGAAACTGTCAGCACCGATTTCGACACGGCCGACAAACTGTATTTCGAACCGATCACGACCGAGAATTTGCAGAGCATAATTGACCGCGAAAAACCCTACGGCGTCATCGTCCAATTCGGCGGCCAAACTGCCATCAAAATGACGGATTACCTCAACAAAATCGGCGTCAAAGTCCTCGGCACCAAACCGGCCGACATCGACCGCGCCGAAGACCGCGAAAAATTCGACGAAGCCCTGGAAAACATCAACATCAGAAGGCCGATCGGCAAAACCGTCTTCACATATGAAGAAGCGGTGCAAGTCGCAAATGAATTAGGTTATCCAGTGCTGATCCGCCCGTCCTACGTTCTCGGCGGGCAAGGCATGAAAATTGCCTACAGCGACCAGGACGTCGAAGAATTCATGGACATCATCAACCTGGTCAAACAGGAACACCCGATCTTGATCGACAAATACTTGCAGGGAATCGAGCTGGAAGTTGACGCGATTTGCGACGGAAAAGACATTTTGATCCCAGGAATCATGCAACATGTCGAGCGCGCCGGCGTTCACTCTGGCGACAGTATTTCGGTTTATCCCGCGCGATCGATCAGCGATCGCCACAAAAAAATCATTCTTGACTATACGAAAAAAATCGCCGAGGAACTTCACACTGTCGGCCTGATGAACATCCAGTTCGTGTTGCATAACGACGAAATCTACATCATCGAAGTCAACCCGCGCAGCAGCCGGACGATTCCCTACATCAGCAAAGTCACCGGCGTGCCGATGATCGATCTGGCCATCCGCTGCGTCATGGGTGAGCCGCTGGCGAAACTGGGCTATGGCACAGGTTTGTACAAGGAAAGCAAATACGTCGCTGTCAAAGTCCCGGTCTTCTCCTTTGAAAAGCTGTACAACGTCGACACCAGCCTGGACCCGGAAATGAAATCAACCGGCGAAGTTTTGGGCCTGGCCAAGAATTTCGAAGAAGCCCTGTTCAAAGGCATGCTGGCCTCGGGCATCAAAATCGGCGACACGAAAAACATCCTGGTTTCGGTTAAAGACAGCGACAAAATCGAAATCGTCCCCATCGTCAAGGATTTCATAAAGCTGGGCTACGAAATTTTCGCCACCGAAAACACCGCGAATTTCCTTTCTAAATACAAAATCAAAGCCAAGAAAGCTTGGAAAATCTCCGAAGAAGAGCCCAACATCTTCAACCTGATCGAGGACAGAAAGGTCGATTTCATCATCAACACACCAACCGGCGGCAAAAAGTCGCTGCTCGACGGTTTCAAAATCCGCCGCAAGGCCGTCGAAAAAGGCATCCCGTGCTTCACGTCGCTGGACACGGTCAAGGCCATCGCGCAGATCTTGAGCACAAAAGGCGAAGCCGATAATCTGGAGCCGATCGATATAACGAAAATTTAGCCGCGCGGCACGATGAGCCAGAATGTCGCGAAGCGTTGAAAAACCATCAGTCTTGTGCTAAACTGCTTGCCATAAAGGAAAAGAGGAAAAAGATGGAAAAGAAAAAATTGTTGGACAAAGTCAAGATGCCTTGGTTAAAGATGTCACGGCGAAGGATCTTGTTATTAGCGGGCGTAATGGTGTTGCTCATCGGCGGGTTGACAGCCGTGGGGCTGAAGGTGCGGGCTGACCAGCTGAGAGAGGCAGAGCACGCGGCGATGGTGGCGGAACATGGGGCTTCGGCTGGTGAACTTGTGAAAAAACAGGTGCTGTGTAATGAGAAAGTCGCCGAGGTGACAGAGAAGATTGCCGACGTGCGAGCGATTGATTTGATCGATGGGCGGATGGATGAGAATCAGCAAAAGGTAGCTTTGGACGAAGTTGCCCAGCGAGCCGAAGGGAAAAGTTGTTCAAAGAGCCAGCCAGCCGGAATGATCGAAGAGCTGAAAGACCAGATAGCTACTGTCGATAAAGAGATCAAAGGGATCGAAGAAAGCTTGACGGAATTGAGCAACGAGGCGGAGAAGTTTGGGGAGGAACTACATCGGGTTTTTCGTGAGGAATTAGACGGCCAGGTAGAGAGAGCAGAGAGATCGCACAATGACAGCGCCGGGCTAGTGGCGAGCGAGCAGACCAGGATATCTTTGCGGACGAAGATTGACCAGGTAAAAGTGGCTGCTGCGGACGAGCGAGATCACTTGGCTTTACATAAACTGA
>WRLL01000024.1 GCA_009777625.1 Candidatus Saccharimonadota bacterium | reverse complement strand
GAATCAAACAAGAACTTCTGGGACAACGGGTCGTGGCTAGTCGTCGTTGGCTGGATATCCTGGATCGTTGTAGCGTTTTTCTTGGGCAGCATCGTGGTTGCGCTGGGATTGACAGCGTTGCTTTATGCTGGGGTGATGGACGATAAATGGTCCACTGACACAGCGACGGTAACAGTAGTCAACACGATGGTTTACGTGATGATTTTGCTGATCGCGCTCTTGCCGTGGTGGGTTCGGCAAAGGCGAGCGTCACGCACCGTCGTAGACAGCAAAAAATCCTTGGCAAAAGCAGAGGCTACGATTGACAAAAAGCAAAAACCGCGCAAGGAATCTGACAAGAAAAAGCCGGCCGAAAAGCAAAATATGCGAAAGGCTGTGGCCGAATTAGTCGGCCTGTCACGCTGGCCGAAATGGAACGATTTCAGCAAATTTTTGACCTATATACCGGTGTATTATGTCACGTTGCTGGCGTCGTCGTTTACGTTGACGCTCGTGCTGATTGCGCTTTTGGGCGGCGAAACTGCCACCGAAATATTGGGCCAGGAACAAAACGTTGGCTTTGCGACAACTGGCCAATCGATGTGGCAGCTGGTCCTGATCGGCTTTTCGCTGATCATCGTGGCGCCCGTGGCCGAAGAAATGCTGACGCGTGGCTTTCTGTTCGGCCGGCTGCGGAAATACCTGTCGTTTTGGCCGGTGGCAATAATCGTGTCGATCGTGTTCGCGCTGGCGCACGGCCAGCTCAACGCTGGTATCATGACGTTTATTTTGTCGATGTTTGCCTGTGGTCTGCGCGAAAAAACCGGCGCGATTTGGGCGGCAATTTGGTTACATATGTTGGTTAATGCGGTGGCGTTTAGTTTGCGGTTTGTGGTTGGGGTTGGTTAAGGTATTTGTCAACAACCCTGGCCTTATGTTAAAATACCCTTATGCAAAGAATCTTGCCTAATTTCTCCTTGCCGCCGGTTCGCCGGTAGATTTTCTTCTTTCAGCATTTTGTAAATCATAAAACCAAGGAGTTATCATGAAACGCACTCAACTATTCACCAAAACATCAAAAACTGCCCCAGCTGACGAAGTAGCGCGCAACGCGCAGCTGCTGATCCGCGCCGGTTTCATTCACAAGGAAATGGCCGGTGCATATGCCTTTTTGCCGCTGGGCCTGCGGGTGATTGAGAAAATAAAAAACATCGTTCGCGAAGAAATGAACGCCATCGGCGGGCAGGAAACCATGATGACAGCGCTGCAGCCGCGCGAATTATTTGAAAGAACCAATCGTTGGGACGACGCGGTGGTCGACAACTGGTTCAAAACAGAGCTGAAAAGCGGCGTCAAATTGGGCTTGGGCCTGACGCACGAAGAGCCGTTTACCATATCGGTCGGCGAATATGCTCAGTCGTACAAGGATTTTCCGCTATTCGTTTACCAGATTGCGTCGAAGTTTCGAAACGAATTGAGGGCAAAATCTGGCATTCTGCGTTGTCGTGAATTTCTGATGAAGGATATGTACAGTTTCGCGCGCAGCCAAACCGAACACGACGAATTGTACGAACAGGCTGCGGCGGCTTACACGCGGGTGTACGATCGGCTGGGTATCGGCGATATCACGTTTCGGACCAAGGCCGACGGCGGTTACTTTACTGAAAATTACAGCGATGAGTACCAGACGTTGAGTTTGATCGGCGAGGACACTTTGTTCCACGTGCCGGGGACGGATAAGTGGTTCAACCAGGAAGTTGCGCCGTCGCAGGCGCCGCTTCTTGACAATCAGGATAAGGAAGAAAAACCGCTGGAAAATGTTGAAGGCGAGGGCGTTATTGGTGTTAACGCACTGGCGAAAATGCTCGGTATCACGCCCGAACAAACCACAAAAACTATGCTTTACGTAACTGACAGCGGCGAAGTTGTGGCAGCAGCAGTTCGAGGCGGCTACGATATTAACGAGATTAAACTCCGAAAAGTCCTGAACGTCAAATCGCTGAAACTGGCTGATGAAGAAACTGTGCGCAAAGTTACAGGGGCGGAAATCGGCTACGCCGGCCTTCTTAACTTGCCAAAAGAAGTTCGCGTGATCGTCGACGAATCCTGCGCCAACCGAACGAACTTTGAAATGGGCGGCAACCAAACCAACCTGCATGCTATGAATGTCAACTGGGGTCGCGATTTGCCTTCACCGGAAAAATTCTTTGATATCAAAACCGCCAAGGAAGGCGACCTGGATCCGGAAACCGGCCAAATCTACGAGGTCGAACGGTCGATCGAGGCCGGCAATATCTTCCCGCTGGAGAGCAAATACACCGATGCGCTGGACGTCTATTACACCGACGAAAAGGGCGAACGGCAGTCGATCATCATGGGTTGCTACGGCATCGGCATCTCGCGCGTCATGGGGATCATCGCCGAGGTTTTCGCCGATGATCGCGGGTTGGTTTGGCCGAAGTCGGTCGCACCTTTTCAGGTTTATTTGATAAATATTGGCGATGACGAAGAAGTGCTACGCGAGGCCACGGCGATTTACAAAGATTTGCAAGTCAACGGCGCCGAGGTAATCTGGGACGATCGCCCCGAGGCTCGCCCGGGTGAGAAATTTGCTGATGCTGATCTGATGGGGATTCCTTGGCGGGTGGTGGTTAGTGCGAAAACTTTGAATAAGAATGGTTTCGAGCTGAAGGCGCGAGCATCGGACGAGACTTTAGATGTCGGTCCGCGTGAGTTGATCCTGAAGATTTTGGGCCAAGAATTCACTGATGAAAATGTTGACAAGCTGAAGTTTGTGCGATAGCGGTCGAACTTGACCCGCAACTCTTTGTTTGCTAGAATAAGAGGACTTCTATAGGACGGAAATGTCGAGGAAAAGGAGGGAAGAATATGAAGAAAATTTTTTATTTGACAGCGCACGGCAAACGTGAACTAGAGGACGAATTGCAGGAATTGCTGCAGGGTCGTGGTGAAGTTGCCGAGCGGATTGCCGAGGCGCGGGCTTTTGGTGATCTGAGCGAAAACGCCGAGTATTCCGCAGCGCGCGATGAGCAAAATCGAACCGAAGCACGCATCGCCGAACTGGAAAAGATTTTGGCCGGTGCTGAAATTATCGCTGGCGACGGCGACGATATTGTCAGTTTGGGCGACACAGTTACGCTGAAATCTGGCCGCAAAGAGGTTAGATATAAAGTTGTCGGTGCGGTCGAGGCCGATCCAGCCGATGGCAAAATCAGCGACGAGAGTGCCTTGGGCCAGGCCTTGATGGGAAAGAAGTTGGGTGAAACGGCAACGGTTGACACACCAAAGGGCAAAAAGACTTACGAAATTGTCGAAATAGTTTAGAGAATGCCCCAAATAGAAAAATCGCCCGCGCTAGTCGGGTGATTTTTCTATTTAAATATCTTTTATTATTCGTGATGATCGTGGGCTTCTTCATCATGTTTGTGTCCTTCGTTTGGACTCTGCGAAGTCGATTCATGGTCGCATTCTTCGTCATGCTCGTGTACGTGCTGCGACGATTCTTCGCCGTGATCATGTCCACCGTGCTCATCGATCATGCCGTGCAAGGTAGTGATCAGAAAACCAACTAAAACCACACCGCCGATCAGCAGGCCGGCTTTCTTAACGACTTCGGATTTGACCTTCTCGTCGTGCATAGAAGGGATGATATTGGCAGTGGCAATGTAAATGAAGAAGCCAGCTACGACGCCCAATAGTGGCGCCAGAGAAATGTCGGTCGTGAGGCCGATAGTGTAAAAAATCGCGGCGGCTGTCGTTGCTACCAGAACGATCAAGGCGTTAATGGTGATGACATTTTTGCGGCTTAAGCCTTTGCCTAGCATCAGGCCAAAGTTGCCGATTTTGTGCGGAATTTCGTGTGCCGCCACGACCAGAGTCACGACGATACCGGCTGCCGGCGAGACCAAAAATCCAGCCGCGATGGCGATGCCGTCGATGACGTTGTGAATCGTGTTGCCGGCGATAAGCATCGGGATGACAGGGTGGATTTTGTTTACTTTCTTTTTCATTCGGGCATTATGGTTGTGCAACCAATGAATCGCCGTTTCTAACAGAAAAAAGAATAGCAGGCCAGCCAGAGTCCAGATCAGGATTTTTGTCGGGTCGACACAGCCCGTCAGCGCCTCGGGCAACAGGGCGATGAAGGCTGCTGCCAGCAGCGCGCCGGCCGCGAACGGCGTAGCGTAGCGGGCGAACGGTTTGACCCAGGATTGCTTGGCCATCAGCAGCACGCCACCGATCAGCGAGATCAATCCGCCTAGTAGGGCGAAGAAGATTACTATTAAGATGTTTGACATTTGAATTCCTTTCGTAAATTTTCTATAAATGTGCTTTGACCGGCGCTTGTCCAACGAACTTACCGCGCTGCGCCAAGCGCCCGTCGTCACGGGGCTTGTTGCTGACACTTTCCCCGTCGGAAAGAGTCGCGCGGGAAGTTATTGGTCAATCGCCTAAGTCTTTTAAACTTTGTAAGCTGTCACGAATTATATAAAAGTGATATACTTAATGCAAATATTTTGCAATAAGGAGTTTCTAATGCAAGAATTATCACAAATCTTTGATCAAGAAATGCGTCGGGCCAGATTAAGAATTACCCGGAATCGCCGAGAGATCTTCTATATTTTAAAAAATTCCAACCGACCTTTATCGATCAAGGAAATCATCAAAACGTCAAAAGGCGACAGCTCTTTTACTAGTGTTTACCGTTCAGTTGATTCACTAACGCATGCCGGAATTCTGCGCCTAGTGCCGCGCGGTTTTAAAAATCTGTACGAACTGGGCGAGGCGTTTCGGCCGCACCACCACCACGCGACGTGCGAAAAATGCGGCGAATCCGTGGCGGTTCATGATGCGGACTTAGAAAAAATGATGCATCATCTAACAATAAGTACGGGGTTAAAACCAACGGGACATCAGTTTGAGTTGTTCGGGGTTTGTCGAAGATGCCGTGATTCTAAAGATCTCTAATATGTGGTATAATTTCTTTCATGGCAACATCTGAAAATCACGGAATCCATTGGGCGGATCGAATCGCCGAAACGATAATCACGCGAGAACCTGGCAAAGAGGAATACGTTTGCGCGTCAGGCATCAGTCCCTCTGGTTCGGTACACGTTGGCAACTTTCGCGATGTTGCGACCAGCTACTTTGTTTGTTTGGCTCTGCGGAAACGTGGCAAAAAAGCCCGCTTGCTGTTTTCGTGGGATGAACAGGATCGCTTCCGCAAAGTTCCGAAAAATATACCAGAGGACAAAATCGGACTCATGTCCAAGCACATTGGCTTTTCGCTGGCGGAAACGCCTGACCCGTTTGGCTGTCACGATTCTTATGCAAAGCATTTCGAGGAAGAATTCGAAGAATCGATGGCGCATTTCAAAATGGATATCGATTACAAATATCAGGCAGCGCAATATAAATCGGGTAAGTATACAGAGGGGATCATAACGGCGCTGAAAAATCGATACAAGATTTTTGATATATTGGAGGGCTTTCGCACGCAAAACGCCGAAGAAGGCCAGCGCGAAAATTATTACCCAGTTTCGATTTATTGCGCAAATTGCCACCGCGACACAACCAAGATTCTGAGTTTGAACGAAGAAACAATGGTCGCGCAATATGAATGTAAATGTGGATATCGCGGCGAATTCGATTTCCACACAGATCATGATTGCAAATTAGTCTGGAAAGTCGACTGGCCTATGCGCTGGCAATATGAAGGTGTCGATTACGAACCGGCCGGCAAAGATCACGGTTCCGACGGCGGCAGTCGCGATGTGTCAGTTAGAATCTCGCGCGAGATTTATGGTTTCGAACCACCAGTTTTTCAAATGTACGAGTTCGTCGGAATCCGCGGTTTAACGGGGAAGATGTCCGGTTCGTCGGGGATAAATATCACGCCAAAAACCATGCTGGATGTTTACCAGCCGGAAATTATTTTGTGGCTGTATTCGCGCTTTGTGCCGAACAAGGCATTCAACCTGTGCTTTGACGACGAAATTCTGAAGCAATATTTTGAATTCGATCGTGCGCTTTCATCGTATTACGATGGCACGGCCGATGATTTGACCAGCCGAGTCATTGAGTATTCGTTGATCCCGGGTCGCAAAATCGTACCGGTGCCGATGAATCAATTAGCTTCGTTTGGCTCGATTGTGAATTTCAACGCGGCCGCTCTGGAAAATATCTTTGCGAAAATTGGCGCTCCTTATAAAACCGCTGATTTTTCGGAACGATTGAGACTGGCGAAAAATTGGCTGGAAGAATATTCGCCGGACAGCATTGTTCGCCTTAATCCTGAGTTTAACAGGGAATATTTTGACGGTCTTTCGGAAAGCGAAAAAACTGAGATCGAAATGTTGCACCAATATTTGTCAGGGCAAGAACCCTCGAGTGAAGATTTGCGCGTTTATCTTTACGAAATTCCAAAAACTGTGAATTCGGGGATTGATGGAAAGGAACTAAGAAAGGCGCAAAGTCGATTCTTTAAAAATGTTTACCAAATGTTGATCGGTCGCGACAGCGGGCCGCGCCTGTACATGTTTCTCGGTGCGATTGATAAATCGGCCTATTTACATTTATTAAACGGAGGTAAAGAGAAATGAAACGATCAGAAATTTTTACACGAATTATCTTAGTTTGTATAGCGTTTTTGGCGCTGGTGGCGATCGGTTTGCAAATCTACAACGAAAAGACCGGCGCGATTGAAACTTCTTATGAAATCATCACCTTTGGTGTTTCGCTGATCGCGGTGACTTTGGCGGTTTTGCAGGGGTTGGATAATGCCAAAACGTCGCGTGAGTTGCACAAGATCGCACGGGAAATCAAGCTTACTTTGAATGATGACGAGGAAGTTTTGAGATTGTTAAAGGAAAAAGAGAAGAAATAATTCCTACTTTTGCCTTGATCGCACCCACCACCAACGAACTTCCCGCGCCGCCCGTCGGGCTCCCGCCCACGGTCCTCCGTTCTGACACTTTTCCCGTCGAAAAGAGTCGTGCGGGAAGTTGTTGTTGGTGATGCTAGCTTTATGGAAATTGTATGCACCTTTCTCAACTTAATGTGCTAAAATATTCATCAAGGTTCAAGAAAATTTAAGCGGGATTTTTCATAATGCAATACGAAGTTTCAGAATTCATTTTAAAGTCAGGTGGCCGCGGGTTGATCGTCAACGTGCCGGGCGCGCCGGTGATGTCGACACAGTTTAATTTCCGCGCCGGCTCGCGGTTCGTCAAAGATTACGCGGCCAAATCCGAAACCGCCCACATCATGGAACACATGGCGTTCGGCGCGAACAACGGTTTCGCGTCGGCGCACGATTATGACGCGACTTTCACCAAGAACGGGGCTTATCACAATGCTTCGACAACAGATACGGGGATGACTTATGTGGCGACCTGCGCCGATTTCGAATGGGACCGGATTTTAGATTTGCAACGCTCAGCGATTTGCGATCCCTTGTTTCAGGAAGAAGAGTTTAAGGCTGAGTTCGACAATGTCAAATCGGAATTGACCGGATATTTGAGTCAAGCCGATTGGGTGCTGTGGCCAAGGATTTCCCAGTCGATGGGTGAAGATACTAAGACAGTGCAAGAAGGTTTAGATTCGATGGCCAATATTTCGGTGGAAGATATTCGTGAGCATTGGAAAAGGACGCACACGGCGGGCAATTTGCGCTTTGTGGTGGCGGGGAATTTCAGTGGTCGATTGGGCCATGTACGCGAAATTCTGAACTCGTTTGAGTTGCCGACGGGCGAGCGGCCGCCTATGCCAGTGGACGAAATGCACTCGGCCGAACCTTTTACAATTCGCCGCAAGGATGTCCCGAGCATCGCGATCGGCCTGAGCATGGTATTGCCTCGACGTTTAAGTGATGACGAAACAGCCGCCATGGCGCTTCTTAACCATATTTTGAACGGGACGCTGCATTCACGAATTCAGGGCGCGGCACGAAAGAAGGGCCTGCTGTACTATATGTGGAGCAAGGCCAGCGCCTATGAACACAATTCGTCGTGGGATTTCGGTTCAGAGGTAAATGTTGAGAAATTGCCAGCAGTGGTTGATTTGTTAGTGGCAGAAATTCGCCGAATCCTGGAAGGCGAAATCGATGAAAGCGACATTGACGAAGCGAAAAGTTACGCCTTGGGCCGACACCAAATGGGCATTCAAACGACCGGTCAGCTGAACGGCTGGCTCGCGGCGCGCTACTTCTTTGACGGGCGGATCGAGGATTTCGCCTCTGAACCGGATCGCATCAAAGCCATCACGCGCGAAAGGATTGTTGACACGGCGCGCGAGTTCTTGGCGAATAACTGCTGGACACTGGGGCTGTATGGGAATACGGATAAGGCGATGGCGGAATTATTGCACGAAAAAGCCGAAAAGCTGTTTTAACTTATTATTCTTAATCATCAATGTCTATAGAATAAACCCAGCCACTTGACAAATACAGAGAGAGAGAGTAATTTAGAAGGATCAGATGCGATTGAGCTGACGGCTCTCGCAGGCTGGTGACAGGATTTCACCTTTCCGCTGGAAGATATCTGGCGGACAAGACCTAGACCGAGAGGAGGTGAAAGTAATGGCTGATCAGGAGGCGATGGAGGCTGTCGCACAACAGATCAGAGACCTTTTCGATGAGGTCGATGCTCTGCTGAAGGGTGCTCCAGATGGGTTCGTGGCGTGGGCATGGGAACGCTACGAAGACAGCTCCGACCAGAGTGACGAAGAATTCAGGTTCTTCGACAGACTCACGGATTACATCTGAGCATCTCTCGTCTGAACGGGCGTAGGACTCTGGCAGCCAGCCAGAGACACCTCGAAAAATCAGGCTTTTCCTCCTCTCGGCGCAGATTCATCTGTGTTTTGGTGGAATCCTGTCCGTTCCCTGAAATTATTGACTTATGTTAAACTGTTAACATGAAAATCGCCATCGCTGGTTTCGGATTAGAGGGAAAATCAAATTTAAAATATTTCCGCCATAAGTTTCCAAAGGCGGAATTTGTGGTTTTTGATGAGAGGGAAAAATTAGAAGACGTGCCGGTTGGTGTCGAAACGGTTTTGGGCGAAGATGCTTTTGCTCAAATTAACGGTTTCGATTTGGTGCTAAGAACGGCTGGTTTGGTGCTTCGCAAAATCCCGTCGGACAACAAGAAAATTTGGAGCGCGACGAACGAATTCTTTGCCGAATGTCCGGCGCAAATTATCGGCGTAACTGGCACGAAAGGCAAAGGCACGACATCAACGATGATCACGGAAATCCTGCGGGCGCACATTGCGGATTTTGGCCCAAGGGTTCACATCGTTGGCAATATCGGCACACCGGCGCTGGAGATGTTGTCGGATATACACGAGGGCGACTATGTGGTTTATGAACTGTCGTCGTTTCAGCTGTGGGACGTTGAGATGTCGCCGCAGACGGCGGTGGTGTTGCGGATTGAGCCGGATCATTTAGACGTTCATGAAGATTTCGCCGATTATGTTGCAGCAAAGGGCAACATCGCGCGCTGGCAGAGTGTTGATGACGCCGTGATTTTCTTTGACCAAAATGATTATTCGCGAGAAATTGCAGAATTGTCACAGGGTCATAAAATCCCATATCCGGATGGCATCGAACTGCGCGAGAATATTTTGCGGGTGCAGGGCGCACATAATGTTGAGAACGCCAAAGCCGCCATCGCGGCAACGCGAGCTGCAGTGCCGGAAATTTCTGAAACGGCGATCGAAAAAGGTTTGCACGATTTCCGCGGTCTTCCACACAGATTGGAATTCGTGCGCGAAGTCGATGGCGTGAAATACTACGACGATAATTATTCCAGCGCACCGGGTGCGACGATTGCGGCGCTGCGGGCCTTTGATGTGCCAGAAATTTTAATACTGGGCGGAATCGACAAAGGTGCGAATTATGACAAGTTGATCACCGAACTACACGCGGCGAAAATCAAAAAAATTATTTTGGTTGGTAAAGTTCGCGAAAAATTAGCCGCGATTTTGCACGATGCAGAAATTACTGCGGACATTGAAATTTTGAACGATCCGTCGATGCGTGAGATTGTCGCAGCGGCGCGCGAGTCCGCTAATCCTGGTGACGTCATCATCATGAGCCCAGCGCACGCCAGCTTTGACATGTTCAAGAATTTCACCGACCGTGGGCAGCAATTCAGGGCCGAGGTGGAGAAGTTGTGAAAACCTTTGTTTTTAAGAAATATGAGTTTGATGCAAAGAATTTTGTGGCAAAGTTTTTCTATGTTTTTGATGGTGGTCAAGAATTCTGCGAAGAAATCCGATTTGCGAAGCCAGAAGAATCAATCTGTCATCCTGAACTTGTTTCAGGATCTACAGAACCCAAAGATGATGTAGATTCTGGGCGAAGCGTTCGGAACGAACCACATCCGGCTGCGCGCGGGTTTCAGAATGACAATGCAGGAGATACTGCGAAAATTGACGAAAAATTATTAGATTCAGCGCTATTTCTGGCGCACATTTTGATCGGCACATCATACTACAAAACTTTTCCTACGCGTGATGTGAAAATCGAATCCAGCAAAATCGATGTCTGGCAAGCTGATTTTTTCGACAAAGTTTTTCAAGAAGGCTTGAGCCAGTTTGCTTATGAAAATAATTTGACTCGGGGAAATATGGCGCATTTTCAACCAGATTTCAATGCAAAAGAAACGGCGCACGATTATGACGGTGCGGGAATTCTGGCACTGCAAAGCGGCGGCAAAGATTCGTTGCTGGTTGCCGAAATGTTGGTTGAGAACCGCGATGAATTTGAAACCCTATATTTTTCTTCACATGGAAGAAATCACCCGCAAATTCTTGATGATTTGGATGCAAAAGTTCTGGTAACGCAGCGAAAGGTTGATCACGAAAATCTGGTGCAAGCGGCCAAAAAAGGTGCATTGAATGGGCATGTGCCAGTGACTTACATTTTACAAGGTCTAGCAGTAGTGCAGGCAATCCTGCTAGGAAAAAATGCGATTTTAACAGCGGTAGCGCACGAAGGCGAAGAGCCGCGCGACATGATTGACGATCTGCCGATCAACCACCAATGGAGCAAAACTTGGGCGGCGGAGCAGGCTTTTCAAACTTATGTTGAAAAATACATTTCGCCGCAAATACAGATTGGTTCGCCGCTGCGACAATATTCGGAATTGGCCGTGTCGGAATTATTTGTCGCAAAATGCTGGGAAAAGTTTGGACGAAAATTTAGCTCGTGTAACTTAGGAAATTACATGCAGGGCACGGATAATTCACATCTGAAATGGTGCGGCGAGTGCGCGAAATGTGCTAATTCTTGGTTGCTATTTGCGCCGTTTGTAGCCGAATTTGAACTGCGTGCGGCGTTTGTAGCAGAGCAGGATCTTTTCTTAAAACCGGAATTATTTGAAACTTTCAAGGGACTTCTTGGCATTGACGACGTTCCCAAACCATTCGAATGCGTCGGTGAAGTGGCAGAGTTGAGGAAAGCTTATCATCTGGCGCAGGATAGGGGAGACTATAAGTCATTACCTTTTTCTGTGCCGAAATCGAACTTTGATTATCACGAAAAGTACGCGCATAATGGCAATCTAGTGATTTAGCTTGTATAATTATTTAATTAGAATAATGAAGGAAATAAATGGGGAAAATCCAGAAGAAAGCAAAGAAACTTAATCAACTGACGAAATATCTGATTCTGACTTATTTAATAAGTTGGGTTAGTTGGGGAATTCTCATTGTGTTGATTAATACCGGCGTCGCGACATATTCCAGCCCGCTTGGTTTTGTATTATTCTTAATCGGCGGCTGGGGTCCGACGATAGCTGCAATCGCTGTGCAGAAAAAACGTTCGCCGAAGAGTCTCATCAAATTCATTTTCGCTGGCAATCACAAGGCGATTTCTTATCTGTTATTATTCAGCTTGTTGTTGACGGCGACAATTTTGCTGTCCGCGTCGGGAACGAATCCGGATTTGCCGCTGTATCTTTTCCCGATTTATTTACTGAGCATGATTTTCTTTCTCGGCGGCAATGAAGAACTAGGGTGGCGGGGCGTTATGCAACCGCAAATGGAGAAAAAGATGTCGTTTCCGATGGCGACTATTTTGACCAGCATTACTTGGTCGGTGTGGCATTTGCCGCTGTGGTTCATGGCGGGCAGCGGCCAGGACGAATT
>WRLL01000023.1 GCA_009777625.1 Candidatus Saccharimonadota bacterium | reverse complement strand
GCAAGCGAACCATCACCGGTGTTGTGAGCAGCATTGCTGGCGACAAAACCATCGTCATCACACGCACGACTCGTCAAACTCACCCGCTCTACGGCAAGAAATTCACGACCAGCCGCAAATTCCACGCCCACGACGAAAAGAACGAAGCCCACGTCGGCGACACCGTTCTGATCGAAGAGTGCCCGCCGAAATCGGCCACTAAAACTTGGGATCTGAAGCAAATCGTCGAAAAAGGCCACGAGCGATTGACGTTGAAAGAAAACGAAATCGTCGAGGAAATGGCCGAAAAGGCCGCCGCAAAGGGCGCTGACAAAGACGAAGAAGCTGTCATTTCGACCGAAGTGGAGAAATCTCCCGCGAAAAAGGAGGCGAAATGATACAGCAAGAGTCCAGATTAAAAGTTTGCGACAACTCTGGCGCCAAAGAAGTCCTCGTCATCCGCGTGCTCGGCGCAACCCGCCGCCGCTACGCCCGTGTCGGTGACATCTTCGTCGCCACTGTCAAGGAAGCCGACCCGCACGGCAACACCAAGAAAAAGTCGGTTGTCAAAGCCGTCGTCGTCCGAACGCGAAATCAAATCCGCAGAAAAGATGGCTCAACGATCAAATTCGACGACAACGCCTGCGTCCTGATCAACGACGACAAAACGCCCAAAGGCACCCGCGTCTTCGGCCCGATCCCACGCGAAATGCGCGAACTGGGTTACGCGAAAATCGTGTCCTTGGCACCGGAGGTACTCTAATGAAACGAATTAAGAAAGACGATTTAGTCAAAATCATCGCCGGCGGAAACAAAGGCCGCATCGCCAAAGTCCTGAAAGTTGACAACGACAAAGTCTACCTGGAAAAAGTCGGCGAACGCGTCCGCCACGTCAAAGGCAACCAATACAGCGGTGGCCAAGGCACCAAGAAAGACATTCAACTGCCGGTTCACATCAGTAACGTCGCGCTGGTCGTCGACCAAACCAAAGGCGCCGAGAAAATCAGCAAAATTTCTTTCGCCAAGAAAGACGATCGAAAAGTCCGCATCGCTAAACTTAATAACAAGGAGGTTAAGTAATGGCTGACGCAAAAACCACGAAAAAACCTTCTGTGAAGAAGACGACAAAAGCAGCAGAACCTGCAAATGTCATCCCGACCGAAGCGGAGGGATCTAAGATTCCTCGACAAGCTCGGAATGACAAGAATGCATATGTCCCTCGCTTAAAGAAACTTTACAGCGATCAAATCGTCAAAGAACTGCAAAAAGACCTATCCATCAAAAACGTCCACGATCTGCCGAAACTGACCAAAATCATCGTCAGCTCGGGCACGGGCCGAAACCGCGACAACAAAGCCTACCAGGCGACCGTCGAAAACACGCTAAAGAAAATCACCGGCCAACAGCCAATTTCCCGCTTGGCCAAGAAATCCATCGCGACCTTTAAAATCCGCAAAAACATGGGCGCACCCGTCGGTCAGACCGTGACGCTGCGCGGCGACAAAATGTGGGAATTCCTCGATCGGCTGGTCAACGTCGCCATGCCGCGGATCCGCGACTTTCACGGTGTCAGCGCCAAAGCTTTCGACCGCCAGGGCAACTACTCCCTCGGCATCGTCGAGCAGTCGATTTTCCCAGAACTAACGTTCGAGGAGACGACGACTTTGCACGGCCTGCAGGTTACTTTTGCAATCGACAAGGGCAGCAAAGAAGCTTCGCGCGCATTACTTGAAAAATTCGGAATTCCCTTTGAGAAGGAGGTAAAATAATGGCTAAAAAATCAGCAGTCAATCGCGATGAAAAACGCGCGAAAATGTACGAAAAGAACAAAGCCAAACGCGCTGAAATGAAAGCCGCCGGCGACAGCGAAGGCCTCCAGAAACTCCCGCGCAACAGTTCGCCCACTCGGCTGAAAAACCGCTGCGGCGAAACCGGCCGACCCCACGCCTACATGCGCAAATTCGGCCTCAGTAGAATCAGTTTCCGCGAACACGCCAGCAAAGGCGAAATCCCGGGCGTAACAAAGTCAAGTTGGTAAAGGAAAGGAGCAAAATATGTCATTACAATCTACAGACCCAATCGCCGACATGTTGACTCGCATCCGAAATGCTATCAACGTTGGCAAAACCGAAGTCCGCATGCCGTCCAGCAAACTGAAGGAAACCGTCGCTAAAGTTTTAGCGAAAAACGGTTATCTGTCAGAGGTCAAGACGGAAAAGAAAACCCCGCGCGACGAGTTGATCATCGTGATCAATAATGAGGGCGAAAACCCGACCATCACCGAAATCGCCCGCGTCAGCAAACCTGGCCGCCGAGTTTACGCTCGCGCTGCCGAAATCCCACGTGTCAAAAGTGGCCGAGGTGTCATGATCGTGTCGACGTCGAAGGGCGTCATGACCGGCACCGAAGCAGTTAAGAATCGCCTTGGTGGTGAGTTAATTTGTAAGGTGTATTAGGATGGAGATAGACCCACAGATTCCAAGACCTGATGAAGATCAGAAGCAGGGAGGGGTTAAAGGTAAAATAGCTGAGTTAGCAAGTAGAGCTGCTGAAGGTCTTGGGGACTGGTATTGGGAAAAATCGAATGATCTCTATGACAAAATTGACGACATAGTAGCTGCAGTAGCAAGTGCGTTTAGAAGAAGAAAGGAAGATTAATGAGCAGAATCGGAAAACTACCAATCGCCCTGCCGGCTGGTGTGACAATCACGGTCGAACCGGATTTCATCACCGTCAAGGGGCCGAAAGGTGAACTTAAACAATTCACATTACCAGAGGTAGATGTGAAAGTGGACGGCGACCAGATTGTCGTCACGCGAAAATCGGACGAAAAAATCGCCAAATCCCGCCACGGCCTGATGCGTTCACTACTGAACAACATGGTCGTCGGCGTCAGCAAAGGCTTCGAAAAGAAGCTGGAAATCAACGGCGTCGGTTTCCGCCTGAACAGCAAAGGCCCGCAGGAAATCGAAATGGCTCTCGGCTTTTCGCACCCGGTGAATTACAAAGCACCGGCCGGAGTTGAGTTGAAAGTCGACAAAATGAACTTGACCGTCAGCGGCATCGACAAACAACAGGTCGGCCAGACAGCGGCCGAAATCCGCGCACTGAAAAAACCGGAACCCTACAAGGGCAAAGGCATCAAATACGCCGACGAGACAATTCTCCGCAAGGCAGGAAAGGCAGGTAAGTAATGGCTAAACTTTCTAACTTAACCCTACGCAAGAACCGTGTCCGCGCCAAAGTCGGCGGCTCGTCCCAGCGACCACGTCTGACTGTCTTTATCAGCAACATGCACATTTCAGCGCAGTTGATCGACGACGAAAACGGCAAAACTTTGGCCGCCGCAACGTCCGTCGGTCAGAAATTGACTGGCACAATGACCGAAAAAGCCGCAAAAGTCGGTGAACAAATCGCCGCCAAAGCCAAAAAAGCCAAAATCACCAGCGTCGTGTTCGACCGCAACGGTCGCCGCTACGCCGGTCGACTGGCCGCATTGGCCGACGCAGCACGTAAAGGAGGCTTGGAGTTTTAATCATGAGTGAAGAAATTAAGAAAACCACCAAAGCTGTCGTCCCTAAAGAAGCCGTAAGTCCTGAACTTGTTTCAGGGAACGCCGAGGGACCTCAGAAAGTCGAAGGAGATTCCTCGGCTAGCGCTCGGAATGACAACGCTGACGTAAAATCAGCTGCTCCCGCAAACGCCAAGAACGGCGAAGCCCCCAAACGCAAATTCGGCAGCGCCACAAACTTTAGCAGCGAAAACATGTCGCGCGACAATCGCGGTGGCCGAGGCCGCAGCGACAACAGAGGCGAAAAACGCGGCGAACGTCGCGACAACCGCCGCGGTGGCCGTGGCGATAAACCTGCCGAAGAAAAAGTCTTCGAAGAGCAAACCATCGCCATCGACCGCGTATCCCGCACCGTCAAAGGCGGCCGCAGACTAAGGTTCAAAGCCCTAGTCGTGGTTGGCGACAAGAAATCACGCGTCGGCGTTGGTGTAGCGAAGGGTCGCGATGTCCAAATGGCCATCGAAAAAGCCACCGACGTTGCCAAGAAAAACATCGTTACCATCCCGCTGCAGGACACAACCATCCCGCACGAAGTCGAACTGAAATTCGGTGGCGCGCACGTCCTGCTGAAACCGGCCGCGCCTGGTACCGGTATCATCGCCGGCGGCGTGGTCCGCACCATTATCGGTGTGACCGGCATTTCCAACTTGCTGAGCAAATCGTTGGGTTCGACCAACAAAGTTAACATTGCTTACGCTACGGTCGAAGCTCTGAAAACTTTGGTGCCGCGTGATCAGTGGATTAATGCTGATAAGTCCAAGGCCAAGAAAGCTGTTAAGCCCGCAAGTGTCATCCCGACCGAAGTGGAGGGATCCAAGAAAGCTAAGAAAGATTCCTCGACTAGTGCTCGGAATGACAAGTCTGGTGCGAAGGAGGCAAAGAAATGAAATACAATGAATTAGAAGTAGGCGCTAAAAAAACCCGTAAGCGCGTCGGTCGCGGAATCAGCGCCGGCGGCGGCAAAACCGCTGGTCGCGGCACCAAAGGCCAACGATCCCGCACTGGCAAAAAACTCGGCCCAGTCGTTTCCTTCCAGGGTGGTTCGGCCTCGATCATTCGCACCGCACCGAAACTGAAGGGTTTCAAAAGTAAACGTGTACCAGCCCAGGTTGTCTACTCTGAGCAGCTTAACGACGTCAAAGGCGCCAAAGTCGATAACTTCGCATTGTTCGAAGCAGGCCTGATCAACACGCCGCACCACGCTGTCAAAGTCATCGCCCGCGGCGAATTGACCTCTAAAGCCAAAGTCGAAGTCGCCGGCATGAGCGCTTCGGTCGCTGAACAGCTGAAGAAGAACGGTGGGGAATTCGTCAAAACGCCTGTACCGTTGCCGAAATCAACCAAGGTCAAGGAAGACAAACCGGAAAAAGGCGAAAAGCCAGCCGCAAAAGCAAAATCTGCAAAATAAACCGAGCATTGACCGCTCTAAAATTGCCTTCGAAAAGAGGGCAATTTTCTTTTAGTACAAAAACCCTTTTATAAAAATAGGCTTCATAGCCATGTTCATAATGACGCTCGGCATGACAGTTTTCCAATTCATTCGTCCGGTTGATGGCGCTGGCTCGACAGGGACATGTTTGCCTACTTCCAAAGGTGGCACCGGTTGCGACGCTGCCGCAACAATGGGTTTTTTGAAAAGTGAAATGGTTAACACTCTTTATCCGGTCGGTTCAATTATTATTACAACGACGAACACGAATCCTGGCGGTAATCTGGGCGGTACCTGGGCTCAATTTGGTCAAGGCAGAACATTGCTGGGTGTTGGTTCGAATGCCGCTAACAGCAACACAACCTATGGCAGTATGGCAGCTGGAACAATTAACCGAACCACAGCAGAAGAAACCAGTGGTGTTGTCAGTCATACTTTAACTACGGCACAAATGCCCGGCCACACGCACGCTCAGGATGCACATACTCACACACAGAACTCGCATAGCCACAATGTCCTAATCGGCAGTACTCAAGTGACGTGGGCGCCGCTTGTTTTTGCAGCTGGCGGAAATCAAAACGGTATCAACACTACTGGTACTGGCGGTAATGTTGTGACAAATGGTGTTACCGCCACAAATCAGAACACGACGGCGACCAATCAAAACACCGGCGGCGGTGGTGCTCATAATAATGTTCAACCTTATATCACGGTTTATTTTTGGAAAAGGACGAATTAACTAGTCTACTTTTCGCCACTTGCCCGGCGGCAAATCTTTAAGATCGTAAGGTCCAAAGTTTGTCCGGTGCAGTTCGACAACTGTATAACCCAACGCCGCGAAAGTTCGCCTGATCTGGCGGTTTCGACCTTCGCGCATAGTGGCGCGCCAAAATTTGCGACTTTCATCCATCTTTTCCAACGTCATCTGCGACTTCCCATCAGGTAAATCGATACCAAAATCCGCAATCATCTGCTGATGTAAAGGCGCAAGCGGTTTATCCAACTTGACCAAATATATCTTCGTTTTAGCAAACTTCGGATGGGTCATCTGAAAAGCCAAATCGCCGTCGTCAGTCAACAGAATTAATCCACTAGAGTCTTTGTCCAAGCGGCCAACAGTTTTTAGATTCTGCAAATCTTTAGGTAAAAGTTCGTACAAAGTCCGCACGTCCTTGGCCTGAGCGCGCCGCGAGCTGACGTAACCAGTAGGCTTGTTCAGCATTATTAAAGTTCGCTCATCTGGTAGATTTAATTCTTTATTATTTAAGAAAACTCGCGATAAAGTCTCGTTAAATTGTGTGCCAATTTCAGCGATCTGATCATCAACCTTTACGCGGCCAGCCGCAATCAACTCATCAGCTTCACGGCGCGATTTGCCAGTGGCGCGGGCAATAAATTTATTTAAGCGCATAAGCAGCTTGCCTCATTGCTGTGATGGAAAAACTATTGTGCTGTTGTCGCCGACTGGTGGAATTGCCGCCTCGGCTGCCTCAACTAGTTGGGAATGAGCATCGACTTCGTCCAAGGGCGGGGAATCGGCGGCTGCGGTTTCGGCCGTCTTGACCGTGACACTGTCACCTGACGCTTCTGAATTATCAACCAAGTTGCTTGGGTCCAGACCCATAGATCTAGCTTCTTCGTTTGCTAACAGATTCTCGAGATTCACCTTAGGTGAAACGCCTTCACCGATCGGTTGGATGACTCGTGTGCCTAGGCCTGCGCCACTCTGCGTGAGGTCGACTGACGGTTTGTTTTCTTCACCGATTGGTTTATTATCAGCGTCGTTGCTATCTTTGGGCTGGAAAGAGGGTACCTCTTTCTTCTCGGTTGAATCATCTGGTGCTGATATTGCTGTTGATGAAGTATCTGCTGAAGTGGTACTATCATCACTTGACGCGGGCGTTACTGGCTGCACACTATCGCTGCTGTCATCACTGGGCGGGGCAACGGGTGGAAGCGACGGGGCCTCGGATGGCGGGGTGGCAACTGGCGGGACGCTCAACGGCTCGGCTGGCATAATGGGGGCCGGCACGCCGGCGACCTCATTTGGCGCGGTAGCAGCAGGGGGGTTGACAGGCGACTGGTTCGGCGCCGGTGTTGGTGGCGTTATTGATGTAGCCTGAAAGACACTGACGGCCGCAGCGGAATCTTCTGGGCTGCTCTGGTTCTGGCTGGAGCTATCAGGCGCAGGCCCACTATTCGTTGCCTGCACGGCCTGTGCTGCAGTTTGGCCTTGGCCATCGCGATCGCCTAGAACTTCGTGCACAGTTCGCACCACATCTTCTATGCCGACCTGGGATTTCACCAAGTATCGATCGGCGCCTAAGCTTTCACCGCGTTCACGCTGTGTGTCAGAGCTAAGCGCTGTCATCATGATAACCTTGATGTTCTTTGTTGCGTCATTGCCACGCAAGAGGTCCAGCATCTCAAAGCCGCTGATCTTGGGCATCATGACGTCGCTGATAATCAAATCAGGTCTTTCGCGAATTGCCACGGCCAAGGCTTCTTCGCCATCGCCAGCGCTGACTATATCGTAACCCTCGGCCAACAAGCGCACGCCGTAAATCTCGCGCAGACTTTTGTCGTCCTCGACCAGTAAAACTTTCGCCATGTGCTCCGACCCTCTCCTTTACTTGAATTAACAAGAACAACCCATCTTGTTATTAACTCGCCTCTAATTATATCGTATATGCTTTGCAAGTACAAGCTTTTTCTTTTCACTGGTCTATGTTAGAATATTTTCACTGGTCCCGTCGTCTAACGGCTAGGACAGCAGGTTCTCATCCTGCCAATCGGGGTTCGATTCCCCGCGGGATCACCAGGAGTTCATTATAATTATTTATTATAACAAGGTGGGCGAAATTTTCAGAAAGAAATTACTAAAGAAGAAATCGGAAACGCAGAGTCAAGAAGACCAAAGTGTCGCTGCGGCATTTGCTTCTGATGCCGAAAAATCTGCCATTGTTATCAACTCTATCAGCGACGGCATTGCTATTGTTGATGCACGAGGTATCATCCAGCTATTCAACCCGGCCGCTAGCCATCTGACTGGCTGGTCGCATGAGGACGCTGAAAATCTAGACTATCGTTCAATATTTCAATTTCTTGACTCAGACGATCGCCAAATTCCTGACGAGCAGAACCCCATTGCCGGGCCGTTAAAATCAGGCGAAACAGTTGAGCGCGAGGATCTATTTTTGCAAACGGCTAGCAAAAAGAAGCTGGCTGTATCTATCAAAATTACTCCTGTGACTGAAAAGATCATTCTTAGCGCTGAACAAAAAAAGCAATCCAAAGACAATGTTGTACCTCTATCCGAGAACATAACACAAATCACCGGCGCAGTCGTTGTCTTTCGCGATGTAACGCGCGAAAAAGCCGATCAGAACGCTCAGACCGAGTTTATCAGCACGGCCAGCCATGAAATGCGCACACCCGTTGCGATCATCGAAGGCTACTTGGGTATGTTGATGAATCCAAACACAGCAACAGTCGACTCTCGCGGTATGAGCTATGCCAAGAAAGCCCACGAAGCTGCCGAGCACCTAGGCAACCTGTTCCAGGATTTGCTGGACGTTACCGCGATCGATGATCGACGCATCAATACGAAGCTCGATCTGGTTGATGCTGGTGCAGCAATCAAACAGATCGTCGAGGACTTTCAGATCCAAGCCAAAGAAAAAGGTATCAGCCTAGTCCTTGAGAACACCGGTATCGATGGCGATGCCAAGGTCGTGGCGCCGCTTTATATAATATATGTCGACGTTGACCAACTGAAAGAAATCCTTGGCAACATAATCGACAACGCTATTAAATATACCCGCAAGGGTTCAGTCAAGGTCAGCGTCAGTGCTGATCAAAAACGCGTGCGTTTTTCTGTGATTGATACCGGCATCGGAATTTCCGCCGAAGATGTGCCACACCTGTTCCAGAAATTCTATCGTATCGATAACGGCGATACACGCGAAGTTGGCGGTACGGGCCTGGGTCTGTATCTGATTAAGAAGTTGACCGAAAATCTGGGCGGCCAAGTCGGCGTCGAAAGCGACTACGGCAAAGGTTCAACATTCTGGGTTGAATTCGACCGCCTGAGCCGCGATCAAGCCGTCGCCAAGGCAGAAGAAATACAGCGGCAAAAGAAACCCTAGGTCCGGCGCTGCGTCAGAACCTGTTCGACGATTTCGCGCAGTTTTCGTGGCGTGATGTCGGCCTTAATTAGATAGGCGTCAGCCTCGGCCTCCATGGCAGCGCGGCTAATTTCATCCTGCTCGAAATTGGTCATAACAATGATGCTGGGCCGTGTCGATTTGGGTTGGATCTGCCGCCAATCATGTAGAATCTGATCACCCATTTTGCCAGGCAGCATGATATCCAATAGCACCAGATCGAATTGACCGGACTTGATCTTGGAAAAGCCTATCGCACCGTCAATAGCAATGTCGACCTCATAGCCGGCCTCACGCAGAGTACGTTCGTACATTTCGCCGATAAAACGATCATCCTCGATAATAAGGATCCTGGCAGGAGCCTCGTTTCGGGTCGGTTCGGATATTGATGCTGGAAATGTTATCGCTTCGTTCATGTTGTCGTTATTCATAAGTACGCCTCCTTAGTCCTTAATCGTTCCGTGGTTTCTAATCCAGTTGCCGCCAGTGCGTATCAAATCAGCGTTATCGC
The DNA here is from genome assembly GCA_009777625.1 of Candidatus Saccharimonadota bacterium. Lineage (GTDB taxonomy): Bacteria > Patescibacteriota > Saccharimonadia > Saccharimonadales > Saccharimonadaceae > WRLL01. The sequence continues at coordinate 2,749 of WRLL01000023.1, read as the reverse complement.
CGCCGGTTGTCGCTAGTTTGTCTGCTACCGTCGAAAATATCGGCAGCGTAAAGGTGAAAGTCGAACCTTCACCTTCGCGCGATTCGACACTAATATGGCCGCCATGACTCTCGACAATAGCGCGCGAAATATATAGTCCCAAACCCGATCCACTGATAGTGCCTCGCGATCGGTGCGAACGGTAAAACTTGCTAAATAAGTGTTGGGCTACTACCGTTGGGATACCGACACCCCAGTCGCGCACCTTTATAGCTACAAAGTCATCGTCCTGCGCCGCGCTGACTTCCACATGGCCACCATCGCGAGAGTATTTAATGGCATTATCAATCAGGTTAGAAAGAACCTCGGACACCGATGAGCGATCTGCTGCCACACTGGGCAGGCCGTCAGGGATTTGAAATGACAGCTGGCGATTCAACGTGCGGGCCCTTAGCTCCATATCATCGCGAATGTCACTGATGATATTATTAATTGTCATTTCACTTAGCTGTAATTGCAGGTGACGCCGGTCGTAACGGCTAGCATTCAAAATATTATTCACATAGGCACTCAAACGGTTTGCGCTGACATTCAATCGATCAATCAATTCGTGCTTATCCGGAGTAAGCTGGCCAGCCAGTTGCTCGTCAAGGATATCCAGATAGCCACGAATTACCGTGATCGGCCCGCGCAATTCGTGTGCAGCTAACGCTATAAAGTCCATACTACTCTCGTTCTCTAGATATTCCTGTGTTCGATCGACCGTGATGATGATTGTCTCGATGCCTGATGCGGCGTCTTTTTTGTAGTGCGCCAATACGTCATAAATTTTTCGATCGTCTTTTCCTGGTGCGTCGTTTTGAACACGTGCCCAAAACTTTTCTGATTCAACTGCGTTTTTTTCTACATCCCCCAGCCAACCATTCAAGGAATCCGGCATATCAGTGAAATCCAATTGAATAGCGCGGTGATCTTTTTCTGGAAAGTAAGTAGGTGCCAGTTCATTGCTGGCAATGATCTTGCGTTGACCGTCCAGCGCAATAAAGCCAATTGGTAATGCCGCCAGTAGATTACGAAGAAGCTGTTCGCTGGCAGGCAAAGTTTGCGCCTCGCATGCTTTGGCCTTTTCGTCTAGTTCGTAAAGTTTGTCCAACATTAATTTCAGACCTGATTTCTTGTAACGTGGATTATTGCGATCTGGCGGCGGCAGGGTTGATCTCTCACCACTTATCTGTACTAATGCCCGTGCTATTAAATCGGTCGGCTGCAGAACTCTCTTTAAGAACATGAAGGCCAATACACTTTCTAGTAAAATCAGTACTAAAGCCGTCGCAATCAAAATCACTTCTAAGTCAAAATACGGTCGCACCATAACGACTACAACAATAATAAGCCCGACCAACATAACCTGCGACAATAGCAATTCCAGCCAACTGCGGCTAAACAACCGCCCGTAAAAATCGCTGATCCGGGACAGAATTGGCGGATCTTCTTTTACTGCCATGAAATATTCCTGCCTTGGCCGACGGCCGTTAGCCAAACTTGACCGCGATTTAGTTTAACCTCTTGGCCTTCGCTGTCGACAAATTTCATTTGCGAGCGGGCGTTAGCCTTTTGCCAAGTGACCTGTTGGACGGTGCCGTTTTGGAAAATATATGCTTCGCCGTTACCCGATGTCTGAATGTTCGAATGTAAGCCATCGCTGGCCAATGTTTGGCTGACACGAAAGGCGATCACGACGTCGGGCGCAATTTGGCCCTTTTCACGATCCGAGTGCGGTTGGTTGCCTTGGAACCTGAGATAAGTATTCGTTGCCGCATCGTAGTTGTATCGCACGCTGAACTGACCAGTTGACGGTTCGAGATTGATCACATTGGCGTCCACGATTTCTGCTGCTGCGCTATTCATTCGCGGCCAGCTATCGAACTGCGACGTGGTTTTGCCCTTTGATTTTGCAAAATCGGTCAAATGCTGAAAATCAGTATAAACGTTATGTGGCGCATAGCGATCTTTGGCGCGCCAGAAAGCTTTTGAATTAGAAAACTCATCTAAATCGACGCCGTAATTACCGCTGCGGATCATAGCCAGCGCATCACCGCTGCCGCCGACATGTGCGATCGCTGCGTCAAAACCGGCGGCCCATTCTAGATAATACGATCTGAGGCTACGCACCGGCCCGATCAATTCTGGTTCGGCTTCTTGGTACAATACGATGAAACGTGTAATGCCGCCTTCGGCGACGGCTTCAAAAATCACGCCGGCATCCTTCAGGCCAGACTGCGGCCGGGCGTTAGGTGAATTCTCGATCATGACAGCCAGGACGGTGCGCTTGGTTGAATCGGCGTTACCAACTTCACGACCGGTTAACGGCGAGAAATACTTGATATTTTCCGGTTGCTTGCCAGTGCCCAATTGGTCGAGCTTGCTTTGCTTGTTACTGGATATTATTAAGAAAATGAATGCGGCGATAATAGCAATTAGTAAAGTCGAGGCGACTATTATTAAAATGAGTCTGATGCGCCTAGATTTCGCAGAACGAAGCTTGGCTTTATCGGATTTCTTGACAGGAGAGCCAGCCGATTTCTTCGACTTGAAACCCTTCGTGCCAGATAGTTTTCTCATTGCGCTCATACTTTAATGATTATACCATACTATCTTGCAGGTGACGCGGGGGGGGGGTATCAGTGCTATGATCTATTAGTTATGGACGAAAAGTATCGTCGCCGGCTGAATCGTAATTTTCTTAAATACTCGTGGGTGATAATCATCA
>WRLL01000022.1 GCA_009777625.1 Candidatus Saccharimonadota bacterium | reverse complement strand
GGAAGAAAAGTAATGCAAGAATTTCTGAATGAAATAATGAAAATGATGGTGCCAGAATTTATTGTCATTTTACTAATTATGTTCGTAGTTGCTTTGATATCCATAAGGGTTCGTAAAGTCTTAAACCGAAACAAGAAGAGTAAGCGATGAGCCAGAAGACACAGCCCTTGCTTAATCTAATAGAGAATTTTCGGCCCGACGGCGAACAAGAAATCGTTGATCGCGAATTGCTTTTAAAATTCGCCCACGACGAAATCAACTTAACCCGCGAATCAGAGGCGCATTTCACCGCCAGCGCCTTTGTCATCAACCAAACGCACGACAAAGTTTTGGCGATTTACCACGTCATCTACCAAAGCTGGGCCTGGATGGGCGGCCACGCCGATAGCAATGCAGATTTGCTGCAAGTTGCCGAGCAAGAAGCTCGCGAAGAAAGCGGCCTGACAAAATTGAAGCTACTAAAACCCGCGCCGATTTCCATCGAAAGTGTCGCTGTCGCACCGCACATGCGCCGCGGAAAATACGTGCCGGCGCACGCCCATCTGAACGCAACATTCCTGTTCGAAGCCGACGAGACGGACGAACTTCAACACGAGTTGATCGCGACTGACGGTGTCAGGTGGATGCCTTTCGATGAATTGGTTTCCGAAGCCAAACTTCACGATCCGTACGTAGTGCCAATTTATGAAAAGATTATTTCGCGGATCGAAAAGGAAGATAAATGATTAACTTAGAAAAACTTGTACGCGATAACTCAGTAATAATCTCGACCTGTAGCGATGGAGCCCCAAATATTGCACCAACCAGCGACACAATCTTACTGGACAAGAAGACCATGCTAATCTCCCACAATGAAATGAAGAAAACTATAGATAATATAAAGAAAAACCCAAAAATTGCCTTGTTGATCTTGGATAAAAATCAGACTGGGGCGCGAATCTTTGGTAAAGCAGAATACTTTGATTCTGGGAAGTTTCTGGAAAAGGCCAGGTCACTTTTTGCAGATGAGACGACAAATCCCCGCGGCGCAATAGTGGTTGCAATTGATGAAATTCGGGAGATAAAATAATGAAACTACATAACACACTGACTAAAAAAGTTGACGATTTCACGCCGCTCGATCCGGCAAGCGTTCGCGTTTATTCCTGTGGTCCTACGGTTTATAATCATGCTCATATTGGTAACCTTAGCGCTTACATTTACAGCGACATTTTGCATCGTACTTTAATTCTGATCGACCACAGCGTACAGCGCGTAATGAATCTCACCGATGTCGATGACAAGACGATTCGCGATTCGCGGACGAAATATCCTGACCTTGAGCCAATGGAAGCCTTAATAAAATTCACACGCCACTACGAAGGAATTTTCCTGCGTGAAATGTGCGAAGTCGGTAACCTTGTCGACGAAGTCCAGTTCGAGCGCGCCACCGACAATATCGCTGAGATGCAACGATTGATTTTGAAATTATTGCGTGAAGGTATTGCATATTTGGCTGACGACGGTATATATTTTTCTATTTCTGAATATTCCAAAACGCGTAAATATGGTCAGTTAAGCAAAATCGAAGTCGCAAAAGACCGCGAGGCACGTATCAACAATGATGAGTACGATAAAGACACGGCATCGGACTTTGCTCTTTGGAAAAGATTAAGAGAAGGCGAACCGTCGTGGAATTTTTGGATAAATCTTCGTGAATATCCAGAAAGCATAATCCACGCAACACAACTCGGCGACTGGTTTCGAGAAGCGCGAAATACCAATAGCGCCACAGTTAATGATAGTGACTTTTTAACACAGAAATCACAAGAAGGTTTTACTCTGCTTTCTGGTCGTCCCGGCTGGCACATAGAATGTTCTGCTATGAGCGTAAAAAACCTTGGTCAGCCGTTCGATATTCATACCGGCGGCGTTGATCATATTTTTCCGCATCATGAAAACGAAATCGCGCAGAGCACGGCTGGCGACCAACCAGAAAAAATGGCTGACTTTTTCGTGCACAATGAATTCTTGTTAGTTGACGGTAGAAAGATGGCCAAAAGCGATCACAACTTCTACACTTTGCCCGACATCGTCATAAAAGGTTTCGATCCGCTAGATTTCCGCATGTTGGTTTTGCAATCGCATTATCGTAACGCGTCGAACTTTACCTGGGAGAATCTGACCGCCGCGCAAAATCGCCGCCGCAACTGGCGAAATGCCGCAGAATTACGCTGGCAAACCACCGATTCCGATGACGATGGGCAAGCCGAAATCATCAACAACTTACTTGACGAAGCGACGCAGGCTTTGCAAAACGATCTCGACACGCCGGCCGTATTAATGCTCATCGACCAAGCCGTCGACGTTCTCGCTAAGGATCCATCTAATGTCGACCACTTTGCGCTGAACAACCTTATCAAGTTCATTGACGACAATTTGGGGCTGAAACTCGCCGAAACCACACCCGACATAACCGACGAGCAAAAAAAATTAATCGCACAGCGTCAAACTGCCCGTGCCGAAAAAGACTTCGCAAAATCCGATGAAATCCGCGATCAACTGGCCAAGCAGGGAATTGAAATCAAAGATTCGGCCGTCCTTGGCCCGATTTGGTCGCGTAGATCTTAGCTAAGCTCGCTCTTACCTCTCACAAGTCCAAAGGCTCGCTAACCTGGAATGCACCACTTTCTTGATAATCAACAAAAACTATTTCGAGCGGATGAAGTAGTCCTTCCACGTCGTCTTTTTTCTCGTCCTTGTAAGCCCACAAGAACTCGTAATAGCCCGCTTGGTACCTTCTGTCTCGAACGCTTGTCCCCATATAATCATGAGATAGCCAATCCAAGGTCCGCTGCAACATCTCGCGAGTTCTCTCGTCGGCGCCTTCGTAACGAAAAAGTTCAGTCTGAAGATCACGCCACATCATGAAATCAGGTATTTCGCCGTATAGTTCTTTGAATGACGGGCCATAAGTGCCCTCGACATAAATTGCGTTGTCCTCTTTCGGCGAAACGACCAAGACGCCAGTAGCCGCGCCTCTGTAGTAATCAGTCAAAATCACTTCTTCATAAGTACTCTCACCAGCATTCAACGCCCTTTGTACAAAAGCAACAGCTTCAGTGGGCGATGGACAAAGCTCTCTTAAACGCAACCCCCCCCCGTCGGGACTGGGCATCGTGATATAAACTAGTGGCCCGGTATTGAGTTGTTCAATATAGCTATCTGGATCACTTAAGAAATCAGCAGGGGTCGTCTTGACTATTTTGAGGCGCGGCAGGCCTAGTTCCTCTAGCTTTTTGATCGAAGTTTCTTTTCCTGGGTCAATTTCAGCAAGCAGCTTTTCGTGTTCTGTGCCTTTAGCGGCCTCGGCCCAATCGCCTAAACCTTGCCCTTGTATCCTTCTGTTGTTTGGATCAGCTTCGGACATTTACTTCTCGCGATTGCGCTGCGACTTCTTTTTCAATTTTCGCCCAATTTTTGCCAGGGATTTCATTGGCTTCCTTTGGCCTTGAACAAACACTACTGACATGTTGCTACGATCGCTACCAGGATCAACAGCTTTATCCCACTCGGTCGCTAATCGGATTCGACGGCGACTCATCACGTCCCTCAACCAAACCATGATGATTCCAGCCACCGGGATCGCCACCAGTGCACCTAACAGCCCAGCAATCTGCAGCCCAAATATCACTGCCAACAGGACAACTAGCGCCGACATATTTAGCTTCTTGCTCTGAATCTTGGGCTGGATAATGTTGTTTTCGATCTGTTGCTCGATGGTGAACAGTACCACAAAAATCACTGCTGCCGGCCAGGCATACAGTGCCAGCAACAGCGTTACCACGCCGCCGCCGATAAAGGCGCCAAACATCGGAATAAACATAGTTAAGAAGACAAGCAGCCAGGCTGTCAAGGCGAAGCCGGTTTCGACTTCTGGGAAGAACTGCGCCAAAATCACGATCAGGATGGCCGAGAAGGTACCGCTGAGCGCTGCCAGCGCCGTCTGGCCGCTGACATAATCACTGACAACGTTATACATTTTACGAGCCAGTTCCTGATGACGACGACGTTTGTTCGCATTACGATAGGCCAGGCGCCAGAATTTTTCCTCCCAGGTCGGCCCTTCGATCAGCATCAGAAAAGTCAAAACTGATACGAACAGTGTGCTGACCATAGCACTTGCCAGCCCTGACAGTGCAGCGATAAACGATCCGCCAACACTAGAGGCAATTGAACCAAGCTGCTTCTGCATATCTACCAGCCATTCATCGAACTGATTCGTCAAATTGTATTGATTAAGAAAATCGTTAAACCACTGCGAATTATTTTGTAGTGCTTGCAAAGTCGCTGGTAGATTACTAAGAAACAACGAAATCTGCTTGACAAAGATCGGCACCAAATTAAAGAAAACCAACATGATCAAAGCCACAATCAACAGATAAGCAATCAGCGTCGCAAAGATCCGCGACCGCCCCGGCATGTGCCGCGCGATGAACGATACCGGCCGATTCAGCACCAGCGCCAAAAAGAACGAAACCAGAACCAAAACAACCGCGTTGCGCGCTAACCAAATCGCCCCTATGACGGCCGCAAAGCCCAGAATCACCAGCCAGAAACGAATAAACGTACCCGTGTCGACGCTAAGCTTAGTCTCTTTCATGGTAAGAATTATACCATACTTTGATTTGTGATATAATACGTCGTGCGTTGAGCGTACTTTAATTATTGGGTCGGCCAAGTGATAAGGCACCAAGCCTGTCCGAGCAATAGCGAGTTCCTAATAATTGTCCGTTCGGACTGAAATCATAAGGAATCTTAACAAATTAGTGACATTAATGGGGCGTGGCCAAGTGGTAAGGCACCAGGTTTTGGTCCTGGTATTCGGGGGTTCGAATCCCTCCGCCCCAGCCAAATTTAGGAATTATCAATGCAAAAAGAATTTATCAATTGGGAAGAAACCGAAAAACTTATAAAAACTTTGGGCGAAAGAATTCAAGAAAGCGGCTTCACACCAACAATGATCGCCCCCGTCCCCAGAGGAGGTTGGTGCGTCGCTGCAATTCTTGCCCAGATTTTTGACATAAAGAAAACTTTGGGCATATCACACAAAAAGGAAAACGGCGACGTAAAAGTTCTGTTGTCAATAAATGATCTGAAGGGCGAGAATATACTTCTGATAGAAGATACTATCGAAACCGGCCGGACATTCTTCGCAATTGAAAAAGAACTGATCAAACGGGGCGCAAATGTCAAAACTGCTTGTCTGTTTGTTAGCGCTACATCTAAATCAGAGCAGGAGAAGAAACCTGATTTCTACTTGGGCACAAGAGAGTTACCGGATTTTGTATGGGAACTGTAAATTATAAGCAAAACCATCTTGCCCACGCGCAAGATTTCTGCTAAACTATTCAAGAATATGAGTGGGCAACCGACAACTGACAATAATTTGATCGAAGACGTCGCCGAGTTCTACGCGGCGATTGATCGGGCCAGCTTGACGCACAAACTCAGCGCCGAGCGGCCGTACGTCTACACAACGATGGAGATTTACGATGTCAACAACGGCATTCGTGGCGCCGGTGGGCTTGGCGTACTTGCGGCCGACACGCGCCGCGTCGCCGAAGATCTGGAAATTCCGTTTGTCATGCTGACTCCTTTTTATCGTGAAGAACGCCACCAGACAATGAACGATTTTGTACCACAGGACAACTACACTCCCAGAAAACCGACTGATTTTGGCTTTCAAAAGGTCGGCGACGTGCCGGTCAAGATCGCTGACAAGCCAGAGGCTATGTTGGAGATTTATGAAAAGATCTGCGGCTCGACGCGTTTCCTGACCATCAGCGAAGACAATTTTGGCGTACTATACGGTGGCGACTCCAGCGAAGACAACCGCCTATACCAGATGGTCGCGCTTGGCTTTGGCGGTTATCAGGCGCTGAAAATGCGTGGGCTGAAACCGGCCGTCATGCAGCTCAACGAAACTGCTACGACTTTCTCGGCCGTGGCACGACTCGATGAACTTTGTCGGAATGGCATGGGCATTTACGAGGCCATCGTCTACGTTCGCAAACACACTTTGTATACCAACCATACTCTGGTGATGGCTGCCGAGCCCGTGTACACTTATGAACAATTCGAAAAGTACGTCTTCCCGAATATCGTCTCGCCAGCGGTGAAACATTTCATCAGCGGCCTGTTTCGCGACGCGCGCCTGCGTCTGAACAACTTGACGATTGAACTGGCCGAGGCCAAGAACTGCGTATCACGCCTGCACGCCAAGGTGATTAACTTCACAGACCTCAGCGGCGAACGCGTTGATTTCAAGGCCATCACCAACGGCATTGATTTTAATACTTGGTTGATGCCCGAGATTATGGACTTTTACCACGACAAGGGAATCCTGGACAAGTTCAACATGCCAGGCGAAAATTTCCGTGAAATCCTTAAATCGCTTGTTGCCTCAGACCTAAGAGGCTTCAAAAAGCTCGGCCGTGCCAAATTGAACAAAGAGCTGGAGACCCGGAAGAATCAATACGGCAAAATCGTTCAAATCCCCGAAGGTGCATTACTCTATGAATTCAAGAGGCGATTCGTTTCCTACAAACGTCCCTGGATGCCATTCGAACACCCTGATGAATTTCGTAGCATTCTGTTTGAGAACGACGCGCACTATATAATGTCCGGTATGATGGCTGGCAACGTCGGTGCCGGCGATACGACCTACGACCGGCTGCAGGTCATGCTGCACAACATCGACAGCGAACCATACCTGCGCGAGCGCGTTCACTACATCACCGATTACGACGAAAGCCTATCCGCTGCCATGAGCGCCGGCAGTGACGTTTCAATCAATGTCCCCGAAGTCGGCTGGGAAGCCTGTGGCACGTCATTCATGAAGGACATCGGAGATCTGACAATGCTAATCAGCACCAACGACGGCGGCGTGGCCGACATCGAGCCGCCACCCGTGCTGGAAGTCCGCGGCGAGAATTATCAGGAAGAAATCGCCTCGCTCTACACGCAGATGCGTCTTGCCGCTGAGATTTGGCGCGATGACCAAAAATGGACCGAGGAAATCACTCGTCAACTAGCGGCCTACTTGCCAATCATGAGCGGCGCACGGATGATGCGGGATTATCTCAGATATTTGTTCAAGACGAACTAGATATTCATCGTCGCTGTCAAGGTCAAAGTTTGATCATAAGAATTACATGGCTGCGTCGTAGCGTCAACTCGCACCCCAAAGAAAACACCGTGATCATCGCCGGCCGTCGCCGAAGCGTTACCGGTTTGAGCAATCAACACCGGGGTAACAACAGGAACAACTTGCCAGGTCGTCGGTTCTTGCCACGCGCCAGCCGCGAACGTACCGAGGTTCCAGCCCCAGCTACTTTGCCCAGCCGGAAACGTGCCGGCCAATGCTAGCGACGGAATCGTCTGGCCCATAGCCGGGCCGGAATTACAAACTAAATTCGCGTCATCGGCCTGCATTGTCAGCGTGTAGCCAGCCGGAAATTCCGTAGTGACCGTAGCAATGTTGCGGCCTGATTCACCAGTCGACGAAGGCGTTACATAAATATCTACGCTGCTGACCTCTAGATCCAAGGATATCCCGATGCCTTCAACGTGGGTGGTATCCAGCGGCACCAAAACATTGCTGCTGTTCAAGGTGTTGTCCCCGACCTGGCCGTCGCTATTGTCGCCGCCGCAGGTGATGAAATTCGTGAATTCGCTGTCGGGTGTGCCGTAAATCGCACAGGTGTGGCCCCAACCAGTGGCGACTTTCTTTGGAACGTACCCGCTAGGCACGTTGGTTAGATTGGCCGCAACTGGCGTGTTGGTGTTAGTTCCGGTATTCCCGTTTAGAACCTGTCCATCGCTATTATCACCCCAACAATATAATACGGCAGTAGCAGACGGACCAGCAATGGTGCATGTATGAGCATAACCGGTTGCAACCTGAAGCATTGTCCTGCCGCTCAAGAGGCCACCGACCGCTATTCTTGAAACTGTTGATGAATTGTTGCCGATGCCTAGTTGGCCCGATGTGTTGTCACCCCAACATTGCACCTGGCCGCTCTCGATGACGCAGCCATAGAACCAACCGACGCCTACTGCACTAACTTGGTTATAATCATATGGCGTAGGATTTTCAACCGGCGACGAACTGCTGTCTGTGCTGTTATTACCCAACTGGCCACTGCCACCCGCACCCCAGCAGTAAGCCATGCCTGTCGCCGCAACCGCGCAGCTTGACATCGATCCAGCCGAAATATCTATTATGTAGCTACTCATTAGTGTAGTCACCACGGCATGTGGCGAATAATAACTGGTCGGTAAAGTAGTAAAGGTCTGCGAAGTAGTATCAAAAACACCGCTACCATCGCCTAATTGGCCTTCGTCGTTGTTACCCCAGCAATAGGCCACATTCGACGTGTTGCTGCCAGCCGCGCCATAAGTCGCGCAAGTGTGTGCAAAGCCCGCCGAAACTTTCTTTGCCACCAAACCGCCCGGTGAACCAACCGTAGTCGGCACCGTAACCAATGTCGAATTCGCTACACCCAGACCAAGTTGCCCGCGATCGTTCTTGCCCCAACAATAAACCGTATTCTGAGAATCATTACTACTGATACCAACCACGGCGCAAGTATGAAAGAACCCAGCGCTGATCTGCTTAAAAACCAAGCCAGGCGTCAGGCCACTAATATCAACAGGGTAGGGGCGCGCACGATTAACCAAATCGCCCATACCCAACTGCCCATCACCATTTTCACCCCAACAATACGGCGTTCCCAAATTGTAAATCGCGCAGGTATGACTGCCGCCAGCCGTCACATCGGTCGCCCAAGCAACCTCATCGGGCGCCACACCCTGGGCACCAGGCGAGGGCAGAGTCAAAAACCCCAGCCCGACCAAAAGCACCGATGCAATAACCATCGCCGACAATTGCAGCGGCTCGATTCTTTTGGTATAACTTTTGATCTTCATCATATCCTATTTTAATTCGTCCTCTTCCAAAAATAAACTGTTATGTAAGGCTGGATGTTGTTATGCGCGCCACCACCGCCAGTATTCTGGTTGGTTGCTGTCGTTGTGTTTGTACCTGCAGTGGTATTATAAGAAAAACCAAATTGCGTGCCTGGGCCCATTACAACATGAGTCCACCCGGTTTGGCTACTTAAATTGCCTCCTACCGCAAAGCCACCATTGCCCGCCATTGTATGGCTATGTGCATTCTGTGTATGCGCGTGACTCGGCATCTCCGCCGTAACCAAAGCATGCGATACTTCACCACCAGTTTCTTCAACTGTTGTGCGGTTTATTGCACCAGCAGCTGCATTACCAAAGGTTGTGTTATTGTTAGCGGCATTTGATCCAACACCTAGTAGGGTTCGACCTTGACCGAATTGGGTCCAGGTGCCACCTAGGAACGTTCCTGGGTTAGTGTTGGTGGTTGAAGTATAGATTGCACCAATAGGGTAAGAGTCTAGTGGATTTTTTATGCCCAGTATAGTTTGAGCTTCGGCCAGAGTGCAGACTCCGGTTCCGCCTTTGGTTATGGGGAGGCAGGTGCCGGTGGAGGAGGCCGCGCCGGTCGTAAAGCCACTGCCCAATATGCCGCCCCCAATGCCGAGAGCTAAAACCGCCAGCATCGAAAAGAACCGTTGCAGCCGTCCACCGGTCGATGTGGTATTGCGCGTTAGTTTTATGTTGAATCCGTTTTGTCTCATATGCAACACTCTGTAAAATGTTTACCCCTATATCTTAGCAATTTTTCAAATAAAACACAAGCTTTTTAGATTACTCGTATCTGAGAGCTTCAATCGGGTCCTTCTTGGCCGCACGACGGGCCGGCAGGGTTCCTGCTAAAAACGCAATCATCATGACCAACAGTACCAGCCCAGCCAGCCACTTCAGGTCAAATTGCAACAGATTAAACCCAGGCAGATCCTTCAGAAAAGTATCGCTAGCAATCGGGTTGACAATCGCCCGCGCCAAGTACGCCATGCCAATTCCCAGCGCCGAGCCCCAGAACCCGAGAGCAATCGCCTCGACACTGAACATCAGGAAGATTTTGCCACGGCCCAGGCCCATAGCCTTGGATAGGCCAATCTCGCGCGTGCGTTCTTGCACCGCCATAAACAGCGTGTTGATGATGCCGATGCTGGCCGCAAGAAGCGCCACACCACCGAATATCGTAAAGACCAGAATGATCGCGTCCAGGAACGTCTTGAACATACCAACCTGGTCCTCGAACGTCATGCCGACATAGCCCAGCTTCTCCATATCATCTTTGATTCTTTTTAGACCTTCGTCACCTAAGGAAGTGTCCCATTCGGCCGTCGCAAAGTAAACCCGGTCGCGATAACTGTCCGGTAAATTGGTATACATAACGTCAAGGATTTTGCCCTCCAGCGCCACGTTGACCCAACTGCGTCCCATATTGATAATCGATTTGTTCATGACGCCCGCGACGGTTGCCTCGACCTCGCGGGTTTTCATAGTGGCGGTTTCGACGACACCGATTCGTACGGTTTGGCCGACCGCCCCTTCATCCGAACCAAAGCCCAAAGCTTCTGCATAACCCGGCAAAATATTGATCTCTGGTCGATCGCCGTTGATATCAATCAGCCGTCCAGTCGCAATATCAAGGTTGATCCGATCTGACGGCAAGGCCTGCGGCGTTACGACGAATTTCGTTTTGTTTTTGCTCGATACGATGTATTCGGCACTGATCTGCTGCGACGGCTTGACAGATTCGATACCATCGATGTTTCGCAGTTTCTTCAGATCGCTATCAGAAATCGCTGTCATTTCCAGACTGTTTTTGTCAGGATTGTATTCCTGCGGGCCGCTACTGCTGCCTAAGCTCATTTGGCTAGACATTATCTCGGTCATGGCCTTTGGCATGATCTCGATATAGCCCTCGCCGCCGACAGAGTTCAACTGTACGTCGATGTAATCGTTAACACCAGTACGAATCCCAGAGGTCAGGATGATCGTGAACGAACCGATGAAAATCGCCAAGATTGTTAAGAAAGTTCGACCCTTGTTCCTAAGCAAATTGGAATTAGCAGATTTGATTATGTCCCAAAGTTTCACTTCGAACCTCCTTTCACAGTCGACGCGGTTTCTGACAAAATCTTCCCGTCCTTAATGTGAATCTGCCGGCTACAACGCGCCGCCAGGTCTTCGTCGTGCGTCACGATGATCAGCGTGATACCTTTTTCCTTATTCATCTGGAAAAGAAGATCCTCAACCCGCGCGCCAGTTACGCTGTCCAGGTTGCCGGTCGGTTCGTCAGCAAAGATCACGCTCGGATTGTTGACGATGGCGCGAGCGATGCAAACGCGCTGCTTTTGGCCGCCCGATAAGTCATTGGCACGAGATTTGGCTTTTTCTTCTAATTCAACGATTCGCAAGGCTTCCATGGCGCGGCGTTTTCGTTCGCGATGTCGAATGCCGGCAATTTTCAGCGGCAGTTCAACGTTGCTAAGAACTGAATCGCGCGCATTCATGAAAAACTGCTGAAAAACAAAACCGAAGTTTTTGTTGCGCAGGCGATTGACGCGGCGCTTTTTCAGTTTTGTCGCCAGATGTGAACCGATAAAAATCTCGCCTTTGGTTGGCGCGTCGAGCAATGCCAAACAGTGCATCAGCGTCGATTTTCCCGAACCGCTTTTGCCGATGATGGCGACACTTTCGCCGCGGCGGATTTCCAGGTTGATGCCGTTTAGCGCTTTGAACTCTGCTGACTTTTTGCCGTAAATTTTCGTCAAGTTCTTTGTCGCGATGATGACTGGCTGAATGCCGCTAGTTCGACTGGGCACAGCCTGACTTGGCGCCGCTTTGCCACGCGGCTGCTTACTTTTTTTCATGGGTCCTCCTTTAGCTGAGAACTATTTTAACACAAGTCGTTCGAAAAATGGTCATTTTAATGTTGATATAGTGTCGTGAAAGGCGCGTTTTGCGACGTTCAGTTACAACTTCTTATCTGTAATATCTAGTATTTGTTTTAAGAGTATTGTATCGACATTGACTTTATATTGTGGTTGTGTTATAATCTAGGGATCGTTTTTGCTTGAGTCTAAAGGATTCGCAGAAGCGCGAACGGTGAAAATCTACTTCGCAAAACGCGCCTTGTGCGACATTTGGCGGGGTTATCGTCGTTTAACAATTGGTGTCAGAAAACTGGATATCGAGTCTCCGAAACTTTGTTCGTCAGGACAACGTGAGCGGAGACTCGACAGGCGAGGCTCTTTGGCGCGGACAGTCCGTGACCAACGTTGCCGGGCTAAGGCTCGGAGATTGGAAGTCATCATGGCTGCTAGGATCTTCACGCTTTCCCCAGTCACCGCCCGCCGGGCAGCCCGCCTCATGGGATGCGGCGAGTGCCACGGAGGCCTCTGGTTTTTCCACGAGGCGCAAGTCGTCGAATTCGCGTCCGACGACCCCGTGGTTGGGGGTACGGACGCGCACTCGTACGCAGAGGCGTACGTCGCCGATGCCGAAGGCTTCGTGCACTCGGCGAAAGCGATGTACGACGAAGAGCATGCGGTGCTT
>WRLL01000021.1 GCA_009777625.1 Candidatus Saccharimonadota bacterium | reverse complement strand
GACATTGTCTGCGCCGCGTCGACGATGAAAATGCCGCCCTGCTTTTTGATTTTGGCCGCGACCTGTTTGATGTTCGACATTTTGCGGCCGTCGATGTTGGACACGGCGTTCATGACCACGACCGCGTCGGTAAAATCGGCCTTTTCTAAATCGATTGAACCGTCGTCATTTCGTACCAAAATCTCGCGCGGAATGTCATGCTTCTTGGCAAAAGTCATGGTCGACAGGAACGGCGAATTGTGTTCGATGTCGCTGGTGACAACCTTTTTGATTCCGTCGATCTTTAACTGGTCCAGCAACAAATTAATTCCATACGTCGTGTTCAGCGTAAAGCTAACGAAATATTCTTTCCCACTGAGTTTCAGCATTTTCAAAATCTTGGCGCGCGTGGCGTCGACGCGGTCGTCGACCTCTTGGCCCCATTTGTATTTGACGCGCTCGCCGCAGGAGTTGAATTCGGTGTAATACTGCTGCATGGCGTCGATGACGGACTGCGGGCGCAGGCTCTGGCAGGCCGAATCGAAGTACAACGCCGTCGCCGGCAAGTAGGCAAAATCATCAGTGGTCGTGGATTTCTTGGACATTTTCTCTCCTTTTACCAGAACCATTATACGCGGTTTGGTAAGATTTCTCAAGCAAGCAAAATTGCAAAAGTACAATGGTTATGGTAAGATACCGCTATGGATGAAAACGATCAAAACGACCAGAACAGTGCTCTGCAAAATTCCAAGTTCAAAAATGAAGTAGAGAACACCTCCCCAACACCTCAGCCATCAGTAGAAACGATAATAGCTACAAGTTCTAGCCCTTCCATAGGGATAAAAGAAATATTGAAGAGCATTTTGGTCTCCGTGTTTCCATTGATCGCAATATTTCTTATAATCATCATAATGAAGACGTCAATTTTTGGCTCAAGCACCATCACTTTTATATTTTTGCTATATGCGCTTACCCTGACTTTCGTTATATGGGCCAGCCTAAGAATTCGTTATAAATGGCTAATACCTCTTAGTTTCGTCATATCTGGATTATTGCTTATGACAATTCTGATGTTTATAACTCCAACAGATATTGGAGGGGCCGGCATTGTTTCAGCTTTCATTTTTGGAATCTTCTTATATTTTTACATTGCGCCATGTTTCATAGCCACTTTTATCGTTACTATTATATGGTACATATTAAACTACTTTAAGAAGAAGACCAGTGTATAGGGACTTCTTCATCTATAAATCGCGGTTTTGTCCAATATAAAAAGAAAATCCGTCAAAGCTGTAGACGGATTTTTCTGCTAAACCGAAGATTATTTCGAGCGCTTCTCAATAATCTCCTGCGCGACATTCGGTGGCACTTCCTCATACTGCGCCAATTCCATGCTCGACGCGGCACGTCCCTGCGACATCGATCGCAAATCGGTCGTGTAACCAAATAGATTCGCCAGAGGCACGAACGCCGTGATCTGTTTGGCGCCGCCCATCAGGTCTTCCATGGCGTCGATTCTTCCCCGTCGCGAGTTCAGGTCGCCGATGACATCGCCCATGAAATCCTCAGGGGTGACGACGACCATTTTCATGACCGGTTCCAGCAGGACTGGGCGGGCCTGTTTGACGCCGTCGCGGGTGGCCAGGGCGCCGGCCATCTTGAAGGCCATTTCAGATGAGTCAACTTCGTGGTACGAACCGTCGTACAGCGTGGCTTTGACATCGACCACTGGATAGCCAGCGATGACACCGCCGTCCAGCGTTTCGATGATACCGGCCTTGACAGCTGGGCGGTATTCTTGTGGAACGACGCCGCCTTTGATCTCGTCAAAGAATTCGAAACCTTTGCCGGATTCGTTCGGCTCTAATCTCAAGTAAACATCGCCATATTGGCCACGACCACCAGACTGTTTGATGTATTTGCCTTGAACTTCGGCCGTGCCGCGGATGGTTTCGCGGAAGGCAACTTGTGGTTCGCCGGTGTTGGCCTCGACGTTGAATTCGCGTTTCATGCGGTCGACGATGATGTCGAGGTGCAGTTCGCCCATGCCGCTGATGATGGTCTGGCCGGTTTCTTCGTCGGTGTGGACGCGGAAGGTTGGGTCTTCTTCGGCGAGTCTTTGCAGCGCAATCGCCATCTTTTCTTGGTCTTGCTTGGTTTTCGGCTCGACGGCGATGGAGACTGGCGGCTCGACAAAGGTGATTCCCTCTAACTGAATCGGGTGCGCCGGGTCGCAGAGTGTAGTTCCGGTCTTGGCATTTTTCAGGCCGACGACGGCGGCGATATCACCGGCTTCGACTTCGCCGATGTCTTCGCGTTTGTCGGCGAACATGCGGACGATGCGGCCGATGCGTTCTTTATCGCCGGTTGTGGCGTTCATAACGTAGCTGCCAGCGGTTAACTTACCAGAGTAAACGCGGACAAAGATCAACTTGCCGACGAATGGGTCAGTAGCAATTTTAAAGGCCAAGACAGACAAAGGTTCGTCGACCGATGGTTTTCGCTCGACTTCATCGCCGGTTTTCGGGTTGGTGCCCCAGATGGAGTCAACGTCGGTCGGCGCTGGCATGTAATCGGCGATCAGGTCGAGTAATTTCTCAACAATCACGCCGCGGCCGTCGCCGCCGGACACCAAATAGAATTCGCCGGACAAAACGGCTTTTCGTAGCGCGCCTTTCAATTCATCGACGGTGATTGATTCTTCACCCTTGTCCAGGTAGCGTTCGAACAATTCGTCATCGTACGCCACGGCTTCCTCGACCAACAGGCTGCGCGCGTTCTGGGCTTTCTCGACCATGTCGGCCGGGATCTCGCCAACGACCAATTCGTGGTCGGCGTAATTGGCGTAGGTGTAGGCCTTCATGTCGATCAGGTCGACCACGCCGTTGATGTCTTTTTCGAACCCGATTGGCAAGTGAATCGGCAGGGCGTTCTTGCTCAAACGGTTGTGAATCGACTCCAAAGATTTGTAAAAATCGCCGCCAGTCTGGTTGATTTTGTTGACGAAACAGATGCGTGGCACGCCGTATTTGTTAGCCTGACGCCAGACGGTTTCGGACTGAGCCTCGACGCCCATTTTGCCGTCAAAGATCGTAACGGCACCGTCCAAAACGCGCAGGCTTCTTTCCACCTCTGCCGTAAAGTCGATGTGCCCCGGCGTGTCGATGATGTTGATTTTGTGGTCCTTCCAAAAGCACGTAACAGCGGCCGAAGTGATCGTAATGCCGCGCTCCTTTTCCTGCGCCATCCAGTCGGTCGTCGCGCCGTCGCCCTCGCCTTTAACGACGCCGATTTTGTGATTCATGCCGGTGCGGTACAAAATGCCTTCGGTCGTAGTGGTTTTGCCGGCATCGATGTGGGCGATGATGCCGATGTTTCTGAAGTTTGCTAGGGGGATGGTTGCCATGGTTTTCCTTTGGACTTAAGTTAATTAGAGTTCGATTTTTGGCTCAGGATTATCTGTTTCTCGAGATTTTTCCCAACACAAAAAGCGCTTGGGACAAGTTTAGCAGATTATATCGATAAAGGCAAATGGGCTCGTGTCATTCCGGACTTGATCCGGAATCCAATTAGTTGATCTCTTTTACTTGATTGGATCCTGAAATAAATATCGCT
The DNA here is from genome assembly GCA_009777625.1 of Candidatus Saccharimonadota bacterium. Taxonomy (GTDB): domain Bacteria; phylum Patescibacteriota; class Saccharimonadia; order Saccharimonadales; family Saccharimonadaceae; genus WRLL01. The sequence goes on along the minus strand of WRLL01000021.1, from coordinate 9,351 downwards.
TCGCTCCTCCGGCTCATCATAAACTGAGAATAAAATTCTCGTTTATGATTTCACCTACGCCAGGATGACATGTATGAAGGTTTAGTGCGAATAAGACTATTAACTATCTTTCCAATATCTCAATCACTTCCGCCAAGGAATCCAGCGGCTCAGTAAACAGCATTTTCCGTATTTCATCTGTTGGCTGGATGTAATCAACAATCATGATCGGTTTTGTTCCTGCCCTGTGTGCGGCGATGATTCCGTTTGGCGCGTCTTCTAAAACGATCGTCTCCTCTGGTTTGACAGATAATTCTTCGCAGGCTTTTAAGAAAATGTCTGGGGCGGGCTTGCTGTGCTTCACTGAATCGCCGAATACTTTCACATCGAAGTATTGATCCACATCGGCCAGCTCTAACCAGTTCTGTGCCATCTTTTCAATTCTTGATGTGGCGACTGCAGTTTTGATTTTATTTTTCTTTAAGTAATCCAGTAATTGATGCAAGCCGTCTTTGATTGGAACTCCGTTTGCCTCTATATGGTTCTCTTCCATTTCGCGTCTCTGGTCTCTTTTCGTCTTATAATCAAAGTCGATTCCGAATCGTTCGACAAATGCTCTTTCGAAAGCATCCGAATTACCGCCGGACAAACTCGCCCAGAATTCCTCTGTGATGCACTGCCCCCCCCCGTGTTCATCGCATATTTTTTGCCACAATGACATCGTCAATCTGTCGGTGTCGAACATCAGACCGTCCATGTCAAAGATGACGGCTTTGATTTTATTCTTATTCATTTGGTTCTCCGGCCGATGTCGCGGCGAAATTGGGCGCCATCGAAGTGGATTTTGTCGACCGCCTTATAAGCTTTTTCGAGAGCTTCGTCAAGGGTTTTGCCTGTGGCTGTGACGTTAAGGACGCGGCCGCCGTTGGTCAGGATTTCGCCATTTTCGCCGCGTTCTTCGGCTTCTTTGGTCCCGGCGTGGAAAATCACGACGTCGGGCATTTTGGCTGCTTCGTCCAAACCCGTGATTGGCAAGCCTTTTTCGTATTTGCCCGGATAGCCAGCGCTGGCCATGACGACGCTGACTGCGAATTCGTCGCGCCATTTGACCTGTTTTGGATCGAGTTTTCCCTCGGCGCAAGCTGTCATGACTTCGTACAGATCGCCGTCGAAGAGGCGCATGTAGACTTCGGCCTCTGGGTCGCCGAAGCGGGCGTTGAATTCGAGGACTTTGACGTCATCGTTGTCGATCATCAGGCCCGGGTAGAGACAGCCGACGAATTTGACATTCTGATTCTCTAACTCTGTTAAAGTCGGCGCGATGACTTTTTCCGCGACTGTTTGCATCTGTTCTTGACTAACCCACGGCACCGGCGCTATGACACCCATGCCGCCGGTGTTGGGGCCTTTGTCGCCGTCGTAGATCTGCTTGTGATCCTGGCTGGGCGGGAACAATACAAAGTTCCGGCCGTCGCATAATGCGTGGGTAGAAACTTCTTGACCTTTCAGGAAATCTTCGACGACGACTTGGGCGCCAGATTGGCCGAATTTCTTTTCGACCATGATTTCGTTGATTGCCTCATCAATTTGCTGAGACGTTTCGGCAATGACGACACCTTTGCCTTCGGCTAAGCCGTCGGCTTTTATCACTACTGGCAATGGCCGGGATTTGGCATAATCAGCGGCCTTAACGGGATCGGAAAAAGTTTGATAAGCAGCCGTCGGGACTTTGGCTTTCTTCATCAAGTTTTTGCTGAAAACTTTGCTGGATTCTAGCTGGACGGCCGCTTGATCGACGCCAAAGATTGTCAAACCGGCTGCTGAAAACGCATCGACCACGCCAGCTTCGGAGGCAGCTTCTTGGCCGATGACCGTTAAGTCGATTTGCTTTTCTTTGGCAAAATTTAAGAGGCCTTTGACGTCGGTCCACTGGATGTCGACGTTTTCGATTGAGCCGTGCGATCCGCCATTGCCGGGCGCGACGAAAACTTTCCCGACCTGCGGCGACTGTAAAAGTTTCCACGCCAGCGCCTGCTCGCGACCGCCGCCGCCGATAACTAAAACTTTCTTATCTCTTACCGTCATCCTCGGCCTCCCTTCGGCTGTCTAAGAATTTCTTGCGACCGATGATGAACTGTTTGATATCGGTCGGCAGGGATGCTTTTTCCAGAACCTGCACGCGAGCGAATAGATCTTCGGCTGTTTCGTTTTCCTGCACGGCCAGGGTATGAAACGCCACGATTGGCCCTTCGTCGTACAGATCGCTGACGACGTGCAGCGTCTGGCCGGCCACACTGGCACCGCTGTCAACGACGAATTCCTGCGCGCCGAGACCCATCATGCCAGCCGTGTCGGGCAGCAATCCGGGGTGCGTGTTAAGCATGCGTGCTTGGTGCGGACTGCGGTAGGATTTGCGCCAGCCATATTCTTTGACAATCTCTGGGCCGATCTTTCGCATATAGCCAAGCAGCAGAACCAGGTCGATCTTGGCTTTCTTTAGGACGTCAAGAATCGCTGTCTGTTCTGCCCGCGTCTGGCCGCCGCGTTCGATTTTTTCTCTGCCCGTCGGCGGATAAGTTTTACTGTTAATAATGTATGTTTGGATCTCCAGGCCTAATTCTTCATTCAACTTCCTCACGCGGCTAAGGACGGCCGCGTCGGGATTATTGGTGATGATTAATTTGACTCGGCCGTTGATTTCGTTGTGCCGCGCTGCGCGGATGATGGCCTCGGCAGTTGAACCGGCACCAGAGGCAAAAATGGCGATATCTTGTGACGGCAAAGGCCTCAAGCTTTCTTCCTTAACGCCGAGCGACACGGGATATTTGCCGTCAAAGCAGGATTTGTTAAGATTTTTAGCCGGCAAGCCAGTCGCCTTGACCGTGCCTTTCAAGCTAAGGAAATTCAGCGATGTGGCACCGAAATGTTTGGTCATCTGTTTGATCGACATCTGGGTGGCGATCAGTTCATCGATGTCGGGCGTGTTGATGCCATAGAAGTCTGGGAACTTGACTGGCGGCGAGCTGATAGCCAAGTGGACTTCTTTGGCGCCAGCGCTCTTGACCAACTTGACAAGTTTGACCATCGTGGTGCCACGAACGATTGAATCGTCGACCAATATCACACGCTTGCCTTTCAAGCTAGCCGGAACGGCGTTGAGCTTTAATTTCAGATCATGTTCGCGTAGTTCCGCCGTAGGTCGAATAAATGTGCGATGTATGTAGCGATTCTTGACCAGTCCCATTTCGAACGGGATGCCTGATTCTTCGGCGTAGCCCAGCGCCATCGGAATGCTGGAGTCTGGCACTGGCACAACGATGTCGGCTTTGATACCGAATTCGCGGGCCATTTGGCGGCCCATTTCTTTGCGGACTTCGCCGATGGTTTGACCGGCGATGATGCTGTCGGGCCGCGCAAAATAAACGAATTCAAAGAGATCTAATTTTTCGTCGGGCTGTTCGATCTGGACCGAACGCAAACCTTCTTTGTCAATAATGACCATTTCGCCCGGACGGACGTCGCGGACGAATTCAGCACCGATAGTGTCAAAGGCGCAGGTTTCGCTGGCGACGACGTAGCCATTTCGGCCGAATTTGGCGATAGACAAAGGACGTACGCCATACTTATCGCGGAAAGCTACTAAAGCGTTCTTGTCGAGTGCGACAGCCGAAAAAACGCCGGTGAATAACGGCCAAGCTTTGCGGATTGCCTTGGCCAGATCTAGTCCTTGATCAAGGTAGACGCCGATGGCCATTTGCATCAGACCAGTGTCGCTGTGCGGTAAAGTTTCTATCCCACGCTGCCTTAAGAACCTGATTAATCGGGTACAGTCCGGCAAGTTGCCATTGTGCGCCAAAGCAAAATTTTTCTTCTTATCTAGAAATGGTTGCGTGTGGCAATCGTCCATCCCGCCAGATGTCGAGTAGCGATTGTGGCCAATAGCGAAGTTGCCCGTCAAGTTATCGATATCTGGCGCGTCGTAGACACTGGCGACGAGACCCATGCCAGCGTGACGTCGAATCGTGCGGCCGTCGCTGGCTGCGATGCCGGAGCTTTCCTGGCCGCGATGCTGCAGCGCCCATAGTCCGTAGAATGAAAGACGCGCCGCTTCGCCTTCGCTATTGAAAACGCCAATGACAGCGCACTTTTCGCGCAGATGATTATCTTCCTCCATAGATGAACCGATTGTATAACAGAAAAGTCCTCGGATCAAGTCCGAGGACAATAATCTAGTTTTTATTATACGCGTGCAAAGTGCGCAAATGCCCGGTTGGCCTCGGCCATACGGTGCGTGTCTTCTTTCTTCTTGAACGCTGCACCGGTTTGATTGTAAGCGTCGACGATTTCGGCCGACAAACGCTGTTCGTAAGGCATACCCTTGCGGTCGCGAGCCGAACTAACCAGCCACATAAACGCGAAGTGTTCCTGTCGGTGTCCCTGGATCGGGAACGGGATTTGGTAGTTGGCACCACCGACGCGGCGGCTTTTCACTTCGTAGTTCGGGCTGATGTTTTTCATGGCCGTTTCGAAAACTTCCAGCGGGTTTTCACTATTCAGTTTTTTGGCGGCGGATTCCAGCGCGCTGTAAACCATCTTTTCAGAGGCCAGCTTTTTGCCGTTCAGCATCGATTTGTTGATCAGACGCTGCACGATGACGCTGTTGTATTTGCGATCCGGATTGATGCGGCGCTGGAGAGATTTGGTAACTTTACGTGGCATTACTTATCTCCTTTCTTGGTGCCGTATTTGCTGCGGCCCTGTTTGCGCTTTTCGACGCCCTGTAGGTCCAAAGCACCGCGCACGATGTGATAACGCACACCCGGCAAGTCCGGTACGCGGCCACCGCGGACCAACACGACGGCGTGTTCCTGCAGATTGTGTTTTTCGCCACCGATGTAGGCCCAGACTTCCTGGCCGTTGGTCAGGCGAACACGGGCGACTTTGCGCATTGCCGAGTTCGGTTTTTTCGGGGTTTTGGTGGTGACTTTGATGCAGACGCCGCGTTTCAGCGGTGCGTCCTGGCTGTAAGTTCGCGTTTTCAGAGTGTTCTGAATCGTCAGTAGCGCCGGCGATTTGGATTTTTTCGCGGCGCGTTTTCGCGGTTTGCGAACCAGCTGGTTGATAGTTGGCATTATTCTCCTCTTATTATTCGTAAGTAAAGTTTTATGCGGCTGGTAACACCGCTAAACAGCTTTTCACCTCAGCACAAGGGAAAAACTTTGAAACTCGTTGGATATTTTAGCAAATTTTGATGCAAAATGCAAATGAAAGAACCCGTTCTCTGAACAAATCTATGTAGAGGCTTTGGCCCGCTCCAATCGAACGATGCGCTTCTCGTGATTGTCCAACTTATCGTTGGCTTGTTTGGTCAGCGCGGCGCCGATCGTTTCTTCATCATGAAGATCAGCGTAGTCGCCAGCCAGACCGTCGAGGGTGTTCATCATGATGTCGTATTTCTTGTCCAACTTCTTGAATCGCTCGTCTACCCGCTCAAATCTTTCGTCGATATGATTGGCAAGATCATTGACAAGCTCGGTATTGTCGGCTACTCGTTTATCCATTTCGTCTATCCGAGTAACCATTCGTTTCTCAGAGGCTTCAACAGCTTCAGTAACCACCGTCTTCATCGCGGCCACAATATCCTGGAGGTCTTGCTTCGTTAAGCTCATAACACGTTTAAGTATACCAAGCCAAAGCGAGTCAGACAAGTGGAAAAATATACCTTTTTTATAATCCGTTTCACTTATGTTATAATAAGGATATGAAATATGGCTTCGTCTTTATCGCGATCGTCGCCGTGTGGATCGGAATCCTGATGTTGGCCGCCGGCACGTCGCTGGACGGAACTTTCCTCGGTTGCGTGGCGCTGTTTATGACTCTTGCGCTGTTCATTATCGGTTTCGGGAGGCGCGCATGAGTCGGCAAACTGAATCATTCAATTTGATCGGCCGCTTGGCCAAAGCTCACTTTTCGCGTGGCGACGCTAACGATTTCAAACGCGAATTGTTCGCTAATTTCAAACAAATGGGCGGCGTTTATGTCAAGTTTTTGCAGGTGCTGGCGACCAACACCGATTTCCTCAGCGGCTGGGCGACCCCCAGCGAATCGTCGGTCTTCGAGGACGTCGAATTGGAGCCGATCGATATCTTCGAGATCCTGCGATCGATTGATAAGGATTACAAAGCCCATTTTGCAGCGGTCGATCGCGAACCGATGGCCAGCGGTTCTTTTGCCCAGGTTTATCGCGCGCAGTTGACGAATGGCCAGCTGGTAATTATCAAAGTTCTGCGGCCGAGCGTGGCACGCTATTTGAAACAAGACATGAAAAATCTGGGCCGAATCGCGCGAGCAGTCTCACTGATGGCACCGCGCGGCTCGATCGACTACGGCCAAGCTTTTTCGGAATTTCGCCGCGTTACTGAGCTAGAAACGGATTACCACCGCGAAGCCAGAAACGCCGAGTGGTTTCGCCAGTACTTCACCGGCCGAACCGAGCAGATTTTCATCCCGAAAACTTACGCGGAATTCACGACCGACAGCGTGCTGGTGCAGGATTTGGTCGGCGGGATCAGCCTGGCCGACGCCATGCGCGCCCAGCAGAGCGGCGCCGACATCCTGTCCTATGTTTATGAAAAGACCGGCAGCAACGTCGGCAAGCAGTTGGAAACTTTGGGTCAAGAACTGCTGATTTCGACTGTGGCTGGCGACTACATTTTCGGTGATCCGCATCCGGGCAATATCAAATTGCTGCCGGGCGACAAGATCGCTTTCATCGACTTTGGTATCGCGGCCAATGCGCCGACATCGCGGCATTCTTTTGTCAACTTCATTCGCGAGTACAACAATCTTTATCTGGGCAAGTTCCAGCCAGCTGAATTCGTCGTGTCTTGCTTAGCTTTTTACGACAATTTATTAGCGCAGGCAATTTCGGTTTCTACGTCGAACATGACCGGCAAAACAGTGTCGGACTTCATCGGTGAAGCCGCCAAACAGATTTTCGAAGTCCATAGCAAGGATGAGCAAACGCTCAGCTACATGAACAATTTACAGATGACGCGGCTGCTGAATCAGGTCTTTAACAAAGGAAATCGCTTTAACGTCAAGCTCGACAATAATAATCTGGCGATGCTGCGCGCCAGCCACATGTACATGAGTACGGCGCGACTGGTTGTCGAACGCGCCGGCCTGCCGCAATCTGTCAGCACGGATATTATTCAGCGGGCTTTTCAGAATCTGCTGGATTACGTCGAGCAGAATGGAATTGCAAAATCGGGCAGTAAACACGAAACCCTTAGCGATGAGAAAGCGCTGCAGTTGTTCGGCGATTGGGTGGCCGGCATCGCTGACCGCGACCCAACGCTGTACCGCCAAATTAAAGAAGGAGGCGCCATATGAATCCGCAAACCAGTTTGAAGGAAATTTTGCTGCAGATCCGCTATCCGTACACGGCCGGCATCATCGCCATCATGTGGATTGGAATAGCGATTTTGGCCAGCATGCGCGATCAGTTGGAGTTGGAGCTGCTGATTGGCGTGGCGGCGGTCTTTACGATAATTATTGCGGCGATTGGGTTTAGTTCGCCGAAACGGTAATTTCTTTATTTATGCAAAAACAAGAAAAACCACTTCCAACATCTAAGCGAACACTCTGACAAAACTGGGTAAGGTTAGTGAGATTCTTACTCAAGAAATTTGAACTGTCTGAGCAAAGCGAGTTTTCAAATTTCCTGAGAAGAATCTTGCTGGGCTTACGCCACGGTTTTGGCGGCGTGTTCGTGTGATTTTGAACTGGTCTTCGATCAAGGATAAGGAAGATCCTGAAATAAATTCAGGATGACAATCCTTATATTCTTAGGCTGCCAATTCCATCTGATTCGCAGTATCCATTGGGTCGTACTGCTCTTCGACGAAATCTTGTTCGGAAAGAACGCCCGTACCAACCGGAATCTTGCGGCCTATGATGACGTTTTCTTTTAGGCCGTACAGGTGGTCGACGCGGCCGGATGTAGCGGCAGAAATCAACACGCGCGTAGTGTCCTGGAACGAGGCGGCCGACAGGAACGAATCGCTGTAGATCGAGACTTTAGTTATGCCCAGCAGCAGCTGTTCGAATTCGGCTGGCTGTTTGCCGGCGTCTTCGAGCTGCTTATTCGTATCAATGACCAGAGCTTTCGACACAATGTCGCCAGCCACGAACGGGCTGTCGCCGGGCTCGTCGATCTGGACGCGGCTGAACATTTGGCGCACGATGATCTCCAAATGTTTCGGTGAGATGTTTTGGCCCTGCGCGGCGTAGATTCTCAAAACGTCGTTGATGATGTAGCGTTGCGTCGCCTCGATTCCCCTCAACGACATTAGCTGATGCAGGTTGATCGAACCGGTTGTGATGCGATCGCCGGCCGCGACGTGGTCGCCGTTTTCCACGACCAATTGGCGGTAGGACGGGAACTCGTATTTGCTCGGCGTGTTTTTGGCGTCGGTGATTTTCAAGGAGTTCTTGGCCACTGTAACAGTGCCGTCAAATGGTGCGACGACCGAGGCTTCTTTGCCTGCGATTAGAACGTCGCCTTCTTTAACAGTAGCGCCGTTTTTGACTTTAACTTCTTGACCTTCCTGAATCGAGATTTTTTCAGCTTGACCGGCAGCCGGCGTGACCTCGACAATATAATTGTCATCGGTTTCGCGGATTGAGACTGTGCCGTCGATTTCCGACAGAATAGCTTCACCCTTTGGCGCACGGGCTTCAAATAGCTCATCAACACGGTTTAGACCTTCCGAAGTGCCAGTGCCGATACCCGAGGCGTGCTTGGTGTCCAAAGTCAACTGCGTGCCTGGCTCACCGACAGATTGGGCCGCGATGACGCCGATCGGTTCGGCCTCGGCGACGAGGAAGCCACTGGCCATGTCAACGCCGTAGGATTTGCGTGGGATACCGTTCAATTCCGGCGTAGTCAGGGCTGACAGGATCTTGACGCTCTCGACCGATTCGTCGTTTTGGATGGCGTCGGCGATGTCCAAGGTGATCAGCTCGTCCTTCTTGATATAGTTCGCCACGTTTTCGGCGGCGTAGCGACCGGCGATACGATCGGCAAAGAAGATCATGGTTTCTTCACTTTCCTTGCGGTAGATCGTGAAGCCCGGGTCTTCAACAGCATTTTCGTCGTCAATTGTAAAGACGTCTTGCGCCACATCGACCAAACGGCGGGTCAGATAACCCGAGTCGGCCGTTTTCAGCGATTTGGAAACTTCACCGAAACGCGAGCCACGCGTTACAACGAAGGCTTCCAGCGGTGTGACGCCCTGTTTGTAGCCGTGCTTGACCGGCAGCTCGATGGCGTGACCGGTGGAGTCGACCTGGATGCCGATCATGGCA
>WRLL01000020.1 GCA_009777625.1 Candidatus Saccharimonadota bacterium | reverse complement strand
ATTCTGGCCCAAATCGCTACCTGAATTTGCGCTCCTCAGGCCCAACAGAATTTTACCAGCATCATTAAAGATCATCACCCCAACGCCAGCGCCGGGCTTTTTATTTTCTTTTGTCATTCTTCTCCTCTGTTGTGGTATCGACAACGTTACCCTCTGCCAAAATATTCGGATCATCCAAAACCACCGTATGTTTGGCCGCCAAAATGTCTGCTACGAATTTGTCCTTAACGCTCAATCGGTAATAAAAATCATTGAAGCCTAAGGATGTAAACGCCAAGCTACCGCCCGCCTCGCGTTCCAGCGCTTTTATAGCGTTCTTCAACTTAATCGGCGAAACGCCGTCACCGGCCACCAGTACATCAACTTCACTGTCCGATCCATGCACCAATTTGCCAGCAAAGATCACCACGCGTATATCACCGACAGCGTGGAATTTCTTCGCCCAGGCGCTAGTCGAAACCTTAGTGTCCTCGGCCACTGCTGCATCGTTAGAGAACATTGCCCTTAGTGGCTCATAAAATTTCTGCGCTGTGTCAACCTCGTAATATAGTTTGTTTTCCGATGAATCGGCCCGCACGATGCCGACATTGACCAAATTGGCCAACTCGCGCCGTACACTGTTGATCTGCTCGCCAACCTCGCGAGTTATTTCGCGCACATAAAAAGCCCGCCCTGGGTTGTTTAGGAATAGGTTAAGTAGTTTTACCCTCGTCTTTGAACCAAATAATGCGTCAATCATTCATTTATCCTCTGTCGAACATTTTATCACACTTCGTTATTTTCGAGCAAATTTTGTGTTCGATTCCTGACACTCCTAATTATGATTCTGAATTTTCGTTAATTCGCTGCTAATAAACTCTCGCGCCTCGTCCAGGCTCAGCCATTTGATTTCACTGTGCCGAGGATTACGCCACCAAGTCATCTGCTTTTTAGCTAGTTGTCGATCGACGATGACGATTCGTTCTAGCAGCTCCTTCTCGTCTGCGATATCGCCCCACATATATTTCACGATTTCACCATAGGAATTTCGTCGCAAGGGTTCGCAGTCTAGGCCGTACCTGGCGATCAGTTTTCGAGCCTCATCAATCAATCCATCCTCAAGCATTTGCTTTGCCCGATCGCGGATCCGCTGTTCAAGAATTTCATTATCTGCTGTGATCCCGACAACAACTGCATCTGGAATTACTGAATCGCGTCGTGAAAGCAACTGTTTTCCCCTAAGTAAGCTGTTGATTAAATGACGACGGTTTTGCACGTTTTTAGGCAAAGGAATTTCGCGCGAAATTAATAATTCCTGCAATTCCCCAACTGTAAGTTTTTCTAAATTTTTCTGTTCGTCATTTGTGAAAGCTTTTTCCGGCAATTTGTAATCATAAATTATCGCATCGATGTATAGACCGCTGCCACCAACTAAAAATGGAGTTTTGCCCTTGTCGCGAATCTCACTAATTTTTTCCTTAGCCAGGCTTTGGAAATCTTTGAGTGTGAATTTCTGGTCGACATTAACCAAATTTAGCATATGGTGCGGCACATCATTCATTTCGGCTACCGTTGGTTTGGCTGTGCCAATATCCATCTCACGATAGACTGTTCGCGAATCCGCCGCGATAATTTCGCCGTTGAACCGTTTGGCCAGCTCGATCGCCAGACCAGTTTTGCCACTGGCGGTTGGGCCAATTATCACAATCAAAGGCTGGGCAGCCATCGTCGTTCCTCGAAATCAATTATCTTAAAATCTTCAATTGGCACGCCTTCGGCCTCTAAATCTTTTTGCTGGCCACGCTTGCCGCCATAATAACCAGACGCCAAACCGCCAAAACGATTCACTACTCGCTGCCACGGCAAATCAGGATCGCCGAAATGCGCGATGCCACCGACGATCCGCGCCGCGTTTGGATGTCCACATAATGTCGCGATATCACCATAGGTCATTACACGGCCGTGCGGGATTTGCGCCACTAGGCCGCAGACTCGTTGGCTAAAGTTTGATTCAAGTTTCTCGTCCATCTGAAAATCCCGCCAACTATAATGATGATTTACTCACCCGCGTTTTGGCTTCATTAGAAATTGATTTGATCAGCTGCCCAGGCACGTAAGATTTTTCTTCTCGACCATCAATCGCCAAATCGCCTCGTACGCGCAGTGGCAGTCCCCCACTTTCAACTTCCTTTTCGCCAATCACGACCGAATACGGCACCTTAATAGTTTCGGCATTTCGGATCTTTTTGCCGACCGAATTGTTGCTATCGTCTAGTATTGCACGCACACCGCTTTCTTTTGCTAAGTTCATCAGCTCTGTAGCAAACCTCACAACGTTTTCAGAGTCATTTACGATAATCACGCGTAATTGCTCCGGTGATAACCAGATTGGAAACTTACCGGCCACGTGCTCGATATAGATCGATAGGAACCGCTCGATCGACCCCATAATCGCAGCATGCACCATAACAATCCGCTCACTCTCGCCCTTTTCATTTATACAGGTCAGATCAAATCCTTCTGGCTGATTGAAATCGAGCTGGATTGTCGCCACCTGCCACATACGGCCTATTGCATCACGGGCCATAAAGTCGATCTTGGGCCCGTAAAACGCCGCTTCGCCGACGCCATTTTCGTAATTGTCGCCCAATTTCTGTGTAATGATGTTCAGTAGTTGTTTTTCCGTGCTAAGCCATTTCTCTTCGCTGCCCGAATAGGCTGCCATGTTAGCCGGGTCATGCGTCGAGAAGCGAACCATTAATTCTTCAAAACCTAGCGTTCGGTAAAATCGATCCACAATATCCCATATATTCAAGATTTCCTGCTCCACCTGATTAACGCGACAAAAGACATGTGCGTCGTCCTGCGTAAAGGACCGCACACGGCTCAGACCCGACAGCTCGCCCGACTGCTCGTCACGATAACACATCGTTGTTTCGCGATATCGGATCGGCAAATCTTTATATGATCGCACCTGTGACGCGTAAATTTGCGTGTGGTGCGGGCAGTTCATCGGCTTCATAGCAAATTCATGATCCTCGCGTGTCGTGATTCGGAATAGCTCGTCCTTAAACTTTTCCCAGTGGCCACTGGCTATGTAGGCGTCCTTTTTGGTGATATGCGGAATACTCACTTCTTGGTAGTCATACTCATCGCGCATTTCCTGAACAAAATTATCTAGTTGACGACGCAGAACTGTACCGCGCGGCGTAAACAACGGCAAGCCCGGACCAATCAAATCTGAAAAAGTAAACAGATCCAGTTCTTGACCAAGTTTGCGGTGATCGCGTTTCTTGGCTTCTTCCATCTGTTTCAGGTAATCATCCAGTTCTTGTTTTGTTGCGAATGCTACGCCATAAATTCGTTGCATCATTGGATTTTTTTCGTCGCCACGCCAATATGCGCCCGCAACGCGCGTTAGTTTGAAAGCATTGGCTGGGATCTCGCTGGTATTTTCGACGTGTCCGCCACGACATAGATCGGTAAAATCACCGTTTGTATAGAACGAGACTGTTGTAATATCGTCATCGTCCCCCTCTGTTGACTTTTCATCGCCGGAAATTTTGCTCATTGCAGTTGTGCCTTTTTGTTGTAGATCGTGCAACAGTTCGACTTTGTATGGCTGACCAGCTTCTTCTTCAATTTTGATGGCTTCGGCGATTGATTCTTCGCTGCGAACGAATTCTTGTTTTTCGCCAATGATCTTGCGCATTTCCTTTTCGATCTTTGGCAAATCGTCTTCAGAAATTCGTATTTCACCCAGATCAAAATCATAATAAAAGCCGTTCTCGATCACTGGACCAACGCCCAATTTCACATTGCCTGCGCCGTAGACGCGCCGCACGGCCGCCGCCAGCACGTGCGCCAAACTGTGCCGTAACGCCGAAAGTTTTTCTTCACTCATTTCATGTCCTCCCTGTTTTAGCTGACTTTCTTCTCTGAAATAAAATCTTCTAACCCCGGAGGGTTGTAGTACGAAAATGAGTGTTTTCAAAGATGGTCATAGTCGTTTAAGATTTTACCACATATCCAGCCAAACGGCAAAGCAGGAGTCCCTGCCCACATCACGCTGTTTATGTGATTATCTTCTCTATTCGCCCGATCAACTCTGTCCGCGATTCACCCTTAAAATTATGATCGGCCTCATCAACCAAGGCTACCCCTATATTTTTGTCTATTTTTGCGTAATCAACCGGACCCAAAATTTCATCCTGTCCGGCACCAATAACCGACAATTTTGTCAATTGCGCCAATCTGTTATAAAGCTCGACAATACCCCCCCCCAGCTGGCTGGAGCTCTGCCAATAATCCGGCCCAATGATCGTTGTTGTGCCATCGCGACGCGGCCAGTGCATTGTGCCGTCTTCATCTGTAGTCGCTGGATATTTGATAAAGATATCGCTGTCGGGACTAAATACTCGCATAGGTGGCGTGAGAAAAATCGTACGCCGCACATCTAATTCGGCTAGCGCCGCGGTAATACAGCCTTGTGAATGACAGATTAAGTCGATAGTTGCAGTCGAATTATCGTGCCTAACTTTTTCAAAGACCTCTGTCAGAATCTGCGCCTGTTTGTCGAACGGCCTAGCGGTCATAGTATTGTTCGCTTCGTCGATGTCGTTATAGTTGAACATGATATGCTCGGTATCTGAGAAAGCCGCTGCGATGTCGGTAAACAAACCACGATCGTCATATTTAACGCCAAAGCCGTGCGAGTAGATTATGATGTGATTAACCATGTTACTAGTATTATAACATTACGTAGCTAGGTAAAAGAAAAAACGACCATAACTGATCGTCTTTATCTGGTGGGTCGACAGGGGCTCGAACCCCGGACCTCGTCCACGTCAAGGACGCGCTCTAGCCAACTGAGCTACCGACCCAGAAAATAATTGTTAACCTGCTGCACAAATGGAACCTTTCGCAAAGTGACCGAGCGCGATGCGCGCTAACTATTTGCGTTTCACGCAGCAACTGAGCTACCGACCCAGCACATGACAGTTTAGCAAAAACAGCGGTCGAGCGCAAGTTTTTTGGGTTTTTCTCATACTTAGTGATATATTTGCACCTTTTCCACGATTTTTCCATAGGTTTTCCACACAATTTTTCGTGCCTCTTAGCCAACTAGTACTTTCTTGTACCCCCTGTTATTTTGAACTTCTCCCATGTTTTCCACGGATTATTTCATGATATTTGGCCAATATTATGCATACGGTGATATAATCCACTTTGATCATGACTATTGACTTAATGAACGAGTTTTGTTATAATCTTTACCGCAATGAAAAATTCATCGCAAAAGCAGAGTTCATCTCTGTTAAGCAAGTTCCACATTCACTTCGAAGCCGCTGATTAGGCCTCGTCCCGCGCAAGAAACTGCGAGATCTTACGCCGGGAACAACCAAAAAGTGTCTAAGGAACGCTAAAAACTAAAGTAGAAGTTTATCCCGCCCCAACCAGAGAAATCTGAAAGTGGCGGGTTTTTTGCAAGCATGAGACAAAACCCTGATGGTTTTTTCTCATCGCGCGGTGTCGCGGAATGAATCCGCCGACTCCGGCTGCTCTTTTTCCTTACGCGGACTTATCGTCTAATTTATATACAAAGAAATTAGGAGTTTTGTTTTACTTTTTAACTGCTTTCTCAGTCAAATCAAACTTCTCCATATACTTGCCGAGCGCCAAACGAACCTGCGCCGTATATGACGCCGCACTGGAGTAAACAATGGCGTTAACTGGCATTAGCACCCACTGCAGCACCATCATAATGCCCTTGGCCTTTTTGTATCGTTTCGGCCGCTTCGGCAGCACCGTTAAACTTACAAAAACTGTTGTCAATAAACCAACAATCGCCACCTGCTGGATCCGTGCCACTATCAACGGCAAATCATTCACGACAATGCTGGCCTGTGCCGCAGAAGGATTCAAAAACAGCGGCGCGAAGGCCCCAAAGGCTATAATCGGTGCCATTGCCGCCCATGATGCGTGACCTTCTAGTAGCCGGAAAAAGCGCGGCCAGCCATGCCAAAATTTAACTGTACGATCATGACGCAATAATCTTACCGCCACGTACGCTACGTCGCTCGCCCCATACGCCCAGCGCCTCAACTGAACGAATTGGGCCTTCAAAGTTTGCTTGTACGTACTCGACAACACTGCATCCTGCCCAAACGGAATTCTGAGCGGAATGACCGAATAATCACCGTCAAAGTAAAAGTAGCTGCGCCAATACTGATGTCCGTCCTCGACAATCGTCCGCGTACTCCAAAAATTCATGCCAATCAGTGCCGCCATCCCCTGCGAATGCGACGCGAAGTTCCTTAGCATATGCGGGCGCATTGAACTAACCATATTGAAAAATGAGTTACTGGCCGCAATGACACGCATCGGCGCCGGCGCGTCCCAGATGTTGTTCGTAAACATGGCGATCGGCTGGAACGACACACGCTGGCGATTCGGTGTCACGATCCATTCATATGTCAGGTAGGAAAAGTATTTCTTGTCCGGCCGATTGTCACAGTCCTGACTGGTAACAATGATGTTTTCCGGATCTAGATCATGTTTTTTCACCCATTCGGCCATATATTTTCCAGCATAAGTCAGGTTCGGGCCTTTGCCAATAACTTCGTTCGGCAGGCCATCCGGATGCCCAACGAAAATCAGATCGCGAAATACGCCAGTCCAATGTTTTTTTATCTGTCGCACTGTCTCAAGTGTTGCTTCGCCACCACGTTCTTCGTAAGCAATCACCACGATCAGATTATTCTTGACATCATAATCACTGTCCGCCAGCGTCTGCAGAGTCGGGCCCAGAACATCATAACTTTCGTCCACAAAGGCAATGAAATCCATGTTGATGATCTGACTCGGTTTCGGGTATTCGCCCTTGATCTCTGATATCTTTTGCAAGTTCATTGCATGTTGTCGCAGACCGTATTTCTTTGACGTTAAGTCTTTATTGCGAACCTTGGCATATTTTGTCGGATTTTCCAGCTCGCTCAGCCACTGCGCCCAATCAATTTTCGAAGTTTTCTTTAGTGTCAGCCTGCCCTGTATCGTCCGAAAGGCCACGCCAATCGCCCGTACAAACATCATCAACACCAACAGCAAAATGTAAATTGCCGCCGCGGTCGGGCTGAGTAGACTAAGCACGATCAGCAATACAACCGCGCCAATCGAAAGTGTCGCCGGCAGAATCTCAAAAAAACGATACTGACGCGTGCGCTTGCCCAGAGGAATTTCGATATCTGTCATCTGCTACAGCTCCACTATGCGTAATATTGCCCCAATCAAAACTGTTGAAACCAACAATACGGCGACCGTCAGCCACAGCCAGCCTAACGCCAGTTGTCTGCCTTTGATCTCTAGCAACTTCAGGCTGGTCAAAATGCTCAAAACAAAAACCATCGCAGCAAAAGCCGCAAAATTCAGTGTGTACCACCACGGCGCCTCGGCATGGGTACAATCCGGCACGTTCCCGCCGATGTCGCAATGTGTCTGAATTGTCAAGCCGCTGCGGGTGTTTACTACTGCCAACATTATCAGCACGATGGTCTGAAGCAAAATCACGCCCCAGAGTGCCACAAAGCTGCGGCTCTTGATCGCGCTCATGAATGATTGCTTGACGTTCATTACCTATTCTTTCTGTGGGAAATTTATTATTAAGTTATGGTGCGGGTACAGAGAGTCGAACTCTGGTCTCAACCTTGGGAAGGTTGCATAATAGCCGTTATAAGATACCCGCGCACATTTTGGAGCCACCTCGGGGATTCGAACCCCGGACCCCCGCTTTACGAAAGCGATGCTCTGGCCAACTGAGCTAAGGTGGCATAAATACGCCAAATTGTTAACTTTACCACAGATAATTATATCATAAATGTTGCATGAAAACGAAAGATCTGCTAAGATGTTCCAGCGTGCGCTCGTAGTGAAGTTGGCCTATCACGCCTCCCTGTCACGGAGGAGATCGCCGGTTCGAATCCGGTCGAGCGCGCCAAATAAAACAGCCGACCCCTGTGGTCGGATATTTTATTTCACTTAAAGTTCAGGCACCCTGATAAACTCGCGAATCTTGCCCTGTTCACCCAAGCGCGCAAAATCCTTATCAAACTGCGCCAGATTAATCGTGATGACCGAATATCTGGTTTCGCTGTCTGTTTTTGATTCCAATTTAACGATGAAATAACAGTAGTTTCCATCGACATTGCGACCCAAGCTAGCGATCGGGCCCGAAAATTGCCCCTCGTCCAGACTGCGCGCAGCGGCGATCAATCCCATACCGTCCGAGTCGCCTTCTCTGGCGATCATGATGCCACCAGTTTCCTTGGCAATTGGATCGTCACTGACTTCCTTTGCTATCTCGGCAAAATCCTCGCCACTGCGCAGTCGTTCTTCAACTTTGGCCACTCTCTCTTTGGCCGGATTATCAATCGCAAAGGCCACCTTTTGTTCCAGCAATTGGTCGCGAATCGTTTGACGATATTCGTCCAGCGTCCAGTTATAGTACGCCCTAAGCATGCGAATCAGCGTCGCTTCGTCGCTGTTGTCGGCTTCGCGCTGCGCTTTGATCTTGGCGTCAATTTCGGCCGTCGACACACTGACATTATTCTCGCGCGCAATCTTGGTTGCATAGGCCGCCCGTATTGTCGCCGTCAGTTCACGTCTCTTGTTGTAGTCCAATTCGCGCTGACCGTCTTCTGTTTGGAAATTTTTGCTTTCCTGATTCTCATAATAAAAGATGTCTGCTCGAATCCGCCGCAGGTAATCGCTGTATCGTACCCATTCGCCGTCAACTCGAGCTACTGGCAACGGCAGAATCCGCGTAGTATTATAAAAGAAGTCACTCGTAGCCTGCACGCGGTACAGCATCACCCACAACCAGACACTAAAGAACACCACGGCAACCACGGCAACTGCGACCGCGTTAATCAAAATCTTGTGTTTGGAATACTGTAGAGGATATTTGAATTTGCGACCGCCAGCCAAAATTTGCTCGCGGTGCTCAGCAATAGTATCGTTAGTAATCTTCAGCGGCGCGGCTTTTTTCTTGCGCACTTTGTTTGACAATTTATCCGGCAGTTTGTCGGCCAGCTTGTCGCGTGCTGCGTCTGCCTTATCCTTTACTTTGCCATTCATGAATATAATCCTTCCTCATTCGGAAAAATATGCAAGCACATTTTTCTCTCATTTCGTAGCATTATCATCTTCCTCCTGGATTGATCCTTTGTCATCAAACTTAATCTGGTTTTTCTTGGCATTTTGATCGGACAGCTGATCTGGGTCTTGGTCAACATTACCACCAGCAGCATGAATTGCTTCGGACAGTTTGTTGTAAGTTTCCACTGGCCGCGCGACCTTGTTGATGACCATGTCACCAACGATAGTCTGCAGCACAATCGTACCGTAACCCAAAATATCGCTCCAAAAGCCAGATATATTATAGCTGATATTCTGAATTTTCGCGAGATCAACGTCAATCACCGAATGACCAAATATGCTGTTCTGGGTCAATTGACGGATCCGCTGATCTGTCACGATAAAAACCGAGAAATACCAGCCCATAAATTGGTATAGAAAAAGAATCACCCCGACACCGAAACCAATCAGGGGCAACCATAGTAGCGCCACGTTGTCCTGCCAGATCAGAAATGGGATCGATCCAATAGCGAACGGAATTAGCAAACCGTAAAAACCTTTTCGCATGGCGATAATGTGTCGGCGGAAAACAAATAGAAGCGTTTCGTCGGCATGCTGGCCAGAGAAAGAGAGTTTTGCCATAAGGATATTATAGCACAGACGCTCTCCTGTTCCACACCTTACGGGGAACAAAATTTATGAGTCTTCTTCTTGATAATTTTCGTCATAATAGGAGGCAGCATATTCAAGATCCATCAACAATCTATTTAATTCACCACTTCTGGCGCTTAATTCTCTGCAGGCTCCTGCATCTATACCAGACCATTGCGTATATGCTCTTGTTAAGGCTTCGTTGATAGTTCTTGAAAGACTAAGAGCACGGGCAGCATCAGCTGCCATAGTGTCACCTTGACGCGGTTTTGGCTCTGGCACACCCATCATTTCCAGGGTAAAATGTGCTGGGCTTTGTTGTGACCTATCATCCGGCTGTCGTTCTACCATACAAAAGTGAGTATATCATACATGGGCGAAAAGGCCAACTGTCTTACGCACTAGTATCATAAAATTTGCTCCCCGTAAGACATCCATATCTTCGGTATAACACTTAGCCCCGTTGCATCTTCCACAAAACTTGGTACCCCGGATACGAGTCGAACGTACAACCTTCTCCTTAGGACGGAGCAGCTCTATCCATTGAGCTACCGGGGCACACGTTAATATTCTACCATGTTTTCTTTGATCAGATCACGCACTCGCTGTTCGATTTCGTCGCGCATCGGCCGTAGAGCTTCGGCGCTATGCGGCATTTTCGGCACTTCGACTGGCCAGTGACGGAATTTCGGTGAATTCTTCAGCCATACAGGAATTTCGTTGTCCTCTGCCATCGTTACGATCAGATCGTACTTTTCGCCCAGATCCTTTGTCAATTGATGCCGAGGAAATTCGCCCATATCAATGCCAACTTCGCGCATCACTTTCATGCCGTTGGTTTCGCCAAAATCACGTAGGATTTTCTCCTCAAAAGAATCGGCCTCCAAACCCGCCGCGTCGGCCGACTTCGTCCCGGTCAAAGAATTATAGAAAGCTCTGGCAATTTGACTGCGACCGATGTTATGAAGGCAAACAAATAGAACTCTCATTTCTTTAGTAATGTTTGCAGTACATGATGTCGTCGTTGCCCAAGGAATAATCGCAGACCGTTTCACCCTTGAACCACAAGCTCATTTCGTGGTTGGCTTCTTCTGGCGTTTCTGACGCGTGGATCAGGTTGTGAATCGAGCGCTGCTCAACATTGGCCACAACTGGGCTGTCTACGCTAAAGTCACCGCGGATCGTACCGCAGTCGGCTTTGAACGGCAACGTCGCGCCAATCAGTTTTCGCACCATGTTAACCGCCTGCATGCCTTCGACAATCATCACTACTACCGGACCGGATTGCATGTACTGAATCAGCCCGGCCAAAACTGCTTGGCCCAGCTCAGTGTCGTCATCAGTGCCGAAAGTATCTTTCGGCGTCATCGGCAGATCGTCCAGGCTGCTTTTCGATTTGTTGCCCAATCGCGCGATCCACTTTTCGTCACTGGACGGATAATGCGCCCGAATCATTTCCTCGGTCGGTGTCAGCATTTTCATGGCGACGACTTTTAGGCCGGCTTTTTCCATCCGGCGAACGATCTCGCCGATCAGCCCGCGCATCACGCCGTCTGGCTTAATCATCACGAATGTTCGTTGGTGTTTGATATCGAAAATCGTTTTGTTAAGTTCTGCATCGTAGTCCTTGGTTGTATTGCGCGTCACGTTATTCCTTTCGTTAATTTAAAACTCTGGAAAGATTGTAGCATAAGATATAAAAAGTAGAAAGAAATAGATCAAATGGTCCTAAGACGCTTTTACTTTTGACTTATCCCACCTTTTCCACATTTCCCTTTTTGTCGACCGCCCCTGAATGGACGTCGCAAAACGTAATTTCTTTGATATTGTACGACATTGGCATTTATGTTAGAATGTGGTTATGGCTAACAATTCAAAAAAACATTTTCTATCCGATATGATCATGGATTTCGTTGAGTACATAGAGGTCGAGAAAGGTCGCGCCCGCCGCACTGCCGAAAACTATCATTTATACATGGAGCGGCTAGTTGAGTTTGCTGGCGACATCTCGGTCGACCAAATCGACGCCGAACTGGTACGGAAATATCGTCTGTGGCTAAACCGTTATGTTGACGAGCAAGGTCGTGAACTGAGCCGCATTACACAAAACTACCACCTAATTGCCCTGCGATCATTTTTAAAGTACTGCGGCCGGCGTGAAATCCCCACCCTGGATGCCGCCAAAGTCGATCTGCCCAAAGTCAACAAAAAGCAAGTTTCCTTTCTGAATTACGATGAGGTCTCGCGTTTGCTGGAAGCGGTTGATTTGAACACACCTAGCGGCTTGCGCGACCGAGCGATTTTGCAACTGCTTTTCTCGGGCGGTTTGCGCGTTTCGGAACTGTGCAGTTTAAACCGCGACCACATCAATTTGAAACGGCGTGAATTCACCGTCCGCGGCAAGGGCCAAAAGGATCGCCCTGTTTTTATTTCATCGGCGGCCGCTGATGCTCTTGAACAATATTTGTGTTCAAGGAATGATAGTGCCGCCCCACTTTTTTTAAACGCCTCACGCAATAAGAAATCTGCTGAACAAAATAATAGTTCAGATATCCCCTCTGCAAAATCTCGCGAGGCTGACAAAATTAAAGCCGGAGAAGCATTACGACTAACCCCGCGAAGCATTCAACGCATAGTTAGCTCGTACGCCCGTGCAGCCGGAATCACCAAACATGTTAGCCCGCATACTTTACGGCATTCTTTTGCTACCGACCTATTGATGAATGGCGCCGACCTGCGCAGCGTGCAAAGTCTGCTCGGTCACAGCAATATCGCCACAACCCAAGTTTACACTCATATCACCGACCCACATTTGCGCGAAGTGCACGAACGATTTCATAGTAACAATTAATTATACGAACAGTTGTCGCTGCCGCTATCTCTAACTACACTTATGTCTTTGCAGACCTTACCGCCGGAATCGATAGCGTATTCTGGCCACCAAATGTCATCATCACCGCTGCCATCACGCGGCGCGACACGAGCCTCGATGCGCTGGAAAGAATCTTGCGCACGTCCCGTCACATCAATAGTCGGCTGACCACCTTTGTATAATAATTTATTGCCGCTTGTGTCATAAGCAGTAATCCGAAGATTCGTGTTCCAATAAATAGCCTGCAAACGCAAGTAAAATGTTTCGCCATTATTCGTAACAAAGTTGGCGCCACCAGTGCCCCTATTTATCATTACCGAACATCTGTAAGGATAACCACTGCCCGAGCAGTTCACAGCCTGCAACGGAACAGACGCTATATCATTGGGGTAAATACTCGGAATAAATTTATCAATATTCAGGCAATTGTAACCAGGCGATGTTTCAGTCATATTGCAACCATTATTTGCCGGGTTTGTTGGGTTTGTGTTTCTAACCACGCCAGTGTTTGATGACGGTCGAAGTGTCACAGCACGAGCATTGTTAGTCAAATCCTGAACCGTAAAACCAGAGCCATTGCCTTGGGGAACTCGCACGTACTCCACCCTTAATGTCGCAGGAGCCCCATTGCCAGTAGAAGGATTGTTCCACGCCTGCATTGATGGGAAGTCCGTCCCCCCTTTAGGCGTCCTCTGTCCGTCACCTGTTGGCGGATCGGAATTACTGCTCCATTCGATCATGATAGCACTTACCGGCGTTGGTTCACAGGTATGACCAGTTATTTTACAAAAAGTATTTAGAAGAATTAGTGTCGATTTGCTATCGACCAAGGCTTCGCCAGTGTAATCCTTTGATATAGCGGACGCCCTTAAACACATATAATACTGACCGCCATTACCAACCTTAACCTGATTGGTGCCATTAATAGATTCGATATCGCCAGTTAGACCCATGTCCTTTAATATGCTATTCGTGCTAAGGATAGTATCGCAACCCTGATCATCGATGCTCTTGTTTATAATAGGGGCACATCTTGAATCAGAGCTGCCTGAACCAAGACAATAGGTTAGAATCCGTTTGGCATCTTCGACCCCTGACTCGGCGGCAGCTAGAGCTCGCGCCCTCAACTCGTCACTGACGGCTTCGTGTGATGCGGCGACCATGATTCGCGTAAAGCTAACAACAACAATCGAAAACAATAGCATAAATATTACTACCGTTATAATGGCAATTTGACCCGATTCATTTTGGATTCTTCTCATTTTGTACTGTTCCTCCCAAACACTGTCAAATTAAGATCAATAAAGGCACAATAATGATTGCTGCCAGCTATGAATGTGCCACCCACTACATCGCCGCATCGCCACTGTCCATCGGTAGTATCCAGTTGTGGCTGGTTGTCGCCACCGGTCGAAAAGACAGCGTTAACACGAAGCAGATCGCCCCTGCTCGACTGAGTTACATCAAATCGCTGAACAACAACACCTGAGCCCAATAATACGCTGACTCCGTCTGCCCCAGGTCTATCTGGCATTTGGCTAGTGTCATTGCAATAGCCTTTGTCAACAGCTCGAATTAATACTAGTCGCGAGCTCGCGAAATTAGGGTCCGAGTAGCTATTCACGGTCTCATCTTTTTCGTTCCACAAGTACGCTATCCCACCAACACATAGGCGATTGTTGGCCGACACCACGTTGCCCGAAAAACGCATTTGATCACCGATGTCAGCATTGATCTGGCGGCCAGCCTGATTGATTTGGCTGACCCATACACCTTTGTTGTAGGTGCGCATAATAGTGAATAGCGTTGTCACAAGAAACAGCATAATAAAGGATACGAACAATAATGCCATCGACAGCTCGATCAATGTGAAGCCCTTTGTGCCATTTCTCTGACCTGTTTGGTCTGTTGGTGCAATTATCCCCTGTTTGACCTGAGTAATTCTTTTGTTCAATCGGGCGAATTTCCTTGTTGTTTTCTTAATCCTGGTCATATATCCTCACAATCGTTAACGTCTGAGAATCCGGCAAGCTGCCGAGCGGCGTCCAACAACCTTTGATGTAAAAGTCAAAATATGGAATCTTGTTGCCCGGGTCTACTTGCGGATAAGCTACTGCATCAATCCAAATACCCGTGCTAATAGTTCTACCGTCGGTTTCTCGTTTGAATGGCGTGGTAGCACGATCAGATAGACTCTTGCCGCTAGGAACGATGGCTCCGCCGTCAATCGACATATCCGAAGTTTTTTCCATATTAGTGTGGAACTCGACACGTATGCCAGCAACAGCATCATCCACTGTCGTCAGGTAGAAGCTGCCTGGTCGCGGTGGCAAAGTATCATCCCTGCCCCCTTCGTTTATCTGGCATTGAGCGCTGGCCAATCCAATGTCGGTAGGCTTGAAGGCAACTTTTTTGATCTTTTCCCAGGTCGCGCTATCACGCGCCCGTGCAAAATTCAGTAGTTCGGTCTGCGAATTTATCTCGGCACGAACGGCCGTGCGTTCAGACGAATTCATAATACCGATCAGCGATCGATTCATTATTGCCAAGGCTCCGGTCACAATGATAGCCAGCACCGTGATCGCAATCAGAACTTCAACCAGTGTATCGCCGCGCTGCTTTTGTTTCATATGACTCCTCATGGACTACATAGCTCCCTTAATTCACTTGCTCCTGTAGCACCACTGAAGGTACTGCTTGGTTCAGCTGGGATCGCCAACCGCACTGCCGACGAACTGGAGCCGCGATCAATACAGACCGCCGCCCCCGGAAAGCCCGCGTAGCCATTCTTAATCAAAAACGCCATCGGTACATTGTAGCTCATGGGTAAAGGATTGATGGTGGTCATATCTATCTTGCCATTATTCGGCGATACTGCGTTGTCTCTGACAGCAAAGACAAGTATCGCGCTACTGATTGGGCTACGCAGGATTGCCAGACCCTTGATATTGCTCTGTGGCGACGTGTCGCCATCAGGTATTTCAAAGCCTTTTGTGAACTCGCTGCCCCACTGCATTCTGACAGTTTGTTGTTTCGCTGCTGCATCCGGTGTTGATATGTGCGGACTAGTACCAGCGCCTACTGCGTATAGCGTCGAGGCCCGCAGTTCTTCTTCGTCGGTTCGTTGGGCATTATCATCCGGATCGTCACCTGGGACAGTCGTTGCGACAACGTAATTTATATACATTTCCGTACTATTGGGGTTAAATCGAATCAACTTGCCGATTGTATAGCATTTGCTAGCACCGGTAGCCACAGGCGCTCCGCCGTTTGTGCAGACACCCGACCCTGTTGTACCCAACCGCGTGTTAATGCCCGAGCGGACTTCTTCGTATTCGGATTGAATAGTAGTCCTTAGCGTCGTCATACTGTCCTGAAAACGCTGCCGCGCGACCAACGCTTGCAGACCAACAATTAACAACAACAGCGACGCCGATATTGCCAAGAACATCGTCACTTCTACAACAGTGAATCCACCCTGTCTTTTCATACGTCAACGATTATAGCACAAACGTTTTGTCTAAAGCAAGAAAAGATTGATCTCGGCCCACTCGATCAGTGGGCGGCCAAAAAAGAACGTCAAGAAAGTCGCCACGATCAGGAACGGCCCGAAAGCAATCTGTGAATTGACTTTTAATTTCTTGGTAACCAGTGACGGCAAAACGAATAGCGACCCCAACAAGTTAGCCCCGACCAGCACCACCAGCGCCATTTTCCAATCTGCCAAGATTAACGCTACAGCGACACCGAATTTCACATCGCCGAAACCGACCCACTTACCGCGCGATACCATATATAGAACCAAATAAACACCAAAGACCGGGATAAAGGCCAGCGCAATATCGCCCAGGTAACTCCATGCAATCTGCCAGCTGTATGTCGCATAGACTATGAAATTGATAATGTTCTGGGCCAAAGCTACGCCGACCAGAGGCAACAGCAGTTTATCCGGCAAAAGCCGCCAACGCGCGTCGTAAACCAGCAACGCAGCCATCAGCACAACTGAAATTAACCAGAGCACGAAACCGACTATCTGTAGAGTCCCCAATTGTTCAAAAGAATTCGCCATAAATACCGAGGGCCAAAACAGAAGACTAACAACAAAAGCCGCGCCAACGCTAATCTCTAGCAATAATGCCGTCAAGCCAATCTTCTTGCCGCAGTAGCGACATTTGCCTTTCAGCCAGAGCCATGACACGATTGGCAGCAGATCATACCACGCCAATTGATGATTGCAATTCTCGCATTGGCTGCGGCCGTTGACCCAACTCAACTTTTCTATCTTTTTCGATTTCGATGTAGATTTAGCAGCTGAGGTTTTGGCCGATTTTGCCTTTGATTTGACGGCCGTTTTTTTCTCATCAATCAGCTCGTTATGGCGCATTCGCCAAGTCATAGCCCCAACAAACGAACCGCAGGCCGCACCAATAATAAACAAAAATATGCTCAGTAGTATAATCATAACTATTATTCTATCACAAAGTGGGAAAAGAAATGTTGTTCTGCCCCGCTATCTAGATTGAATGCAATATTCATCATAAGAAAAGCCCCGCTTCTCGCGGGGCTTCATTTGTCGATTTTCTAGCTTTTTACGCCTATGACTACGACGCGTCCTGGCAGTACGGTGTACCACCACCACCTTCGACCATGACGATCGCGGCGGCCTGACGGCTACTACCCTCTTCAGGTAGAGCGCTGGGGGATGCGCCACATTTTGCTTTGGTGAAAACAACTATCTTGTTTATCGATGGAATGGCGTCGGTAGCATTAGCAGCCGTTGTAGCATCGGTTCGACCTGAAACTGGACCGTTCAGCGCTGTCGGAAGAGTATCTGTGACGACGACATAGTCTATGTTACCAGACATGTTTTTAATATACGTAGCAAGCTTGTTGGTTGTGGTGAAAGCAGTGTCAATGCTATAAACCTGTCCGGTGCCCGGAATTGCGTTGTTATTCGACGTATAATTCGTCACTCCTTCGACAACAGCACTAACGTCGCGTTTCCTTGCGTCATCTCGTTGGTTGCGCTGCAATGCTGGCACCGCCAAGAAGACGACCAAAAAGATCAAACCTGCGATGGCCAGAACCAACGCGACCTCGATGATCGTAAAACCTGAATTTTTTCGTTTCGCCATAATTTCCTACCCTTTCTTATGATTAAATTTGGCTTACTCCCTGATTATAGCTTAAGCGTATTGTAAATGCAAGTATATTTATGCACATTTTTTCCACTTTACCCACCACAGCTATAAATACTAGATCGCTGTATCGCCAGCCAGACCGTAAATTGGCAGCAGTACAGCAATCACGATAAAGCCAATCATGCCCGCCATGACAACCATCAGGATTGGCTCGATCAGAGTCTGGATGGCCTTGATGGCAGCGTCAACTTCCTTTTCGTAGTAATCGGCTACTTTGCCCAGCATTGAATCAATACCACCCGACTGCTCGCCGATTTTGATCATTTGCGGCACGAACGGCAGGATATATTCTTCGCCAGTTAGTCCTTCGGATAGCGGCTTGCCGTTCTTGACCTTTTGCCGCGCTCGCAGGATTTCTTCCTTGATGATCACATTGTTGACAGCGTCAGCGGAAATCTTTAATTCTTCCAACATCGGCACACCACTGGCTAGCAGGGTTTCAGATGTTCGCGCAAAACGCGACATGTAAAGTTTCCTAAATAGCGGGCTGAACATCGGCATATTTAGTTTCATTGTGTCCCAAGCCTTGCGGCCGCCATCAGTTTGGATCCAGCGTCGCAACATGAAAAACACGCCGACCAGGACAATTAATACCAGCCACCAGAAATTAATCACAACATTTGCCACGCCAACCAGAATTAGCGTCGACATCGGCAGCGTCTTGCCCATATCGGTATAAAGGCTCTCGACCTGTGGCACTAGCGAGATCAGCATGAAAACCACCACGCCAACAATCACACCCAATACGATTCCCGGATAGATCATTGCGCCGCGGATTTTGCTAAGCATATCAGCATCGTGTTCCTGCTGGTTGGCCAATCGTTCCAGAGATTTGTCCAACGTACCCGAGGATTCGCCGGCCTGAACCAACGCGATGTAAACCTGATTAAAGACTTTCGGGTGCTTGGCAAAGGCTGACGCCAAGGACGCGCCGCCGTTGACATCGCCGATAATTTCGCCGATGACACGCTTTAGGGCTTTGCTAGCAGTTTGCTCCTCGACCGTCGACAGTGATTGGACCAGCGGCAAACCCGCATTGATCATCGTTGCCAGCTGCCGCGTGAAGATAACGCGCTGTTTGGTGTTGACTTTGCCACTCATTCCCTTTAGCAAACCGCCCTTTTCGTCTTCCAGGGTTATTTCCAGCGGTACGATATTCTGCGACATCAGCAGCTTGGCGGCTTCGGCCTCGCTAGCGGCCTGTACTGTGCTTTTGACAATTTTGTTGGCCGCTGTGTCGCGGGCTTTGTAGTTGAATGTCAGCATATCAGCCTCGCATCATCCTTTCGAATTCGGTTAAGTCGACGGCGTAATTTCTGGCCTCTTCGTAAGTAATCTGACCCTGCTGCACCAGTGTCACCAGCGTGCGGTCCATCGACTGCATGCCTTCCTGGGCGCTAGTTTGGATCACAGCGTCGAGCTGGTGAGTTTTGCCTTCGCGAATAATATTCCTGACAGCAGCGTTAGCCACCAGGATTTCGGCTGCCGCCAGCCGCCCACCGCCGATCGACGGGATCAAGCGCTGTGAACAAATCGCCTGCAGAATGTTGGCCAGCTGGGCCTTGATCTGCGGCTGCTGGTGCGGCGGAAAGACGTTGACCATGCGGTCGATCGACTGCGATGCCGAGTTGGTGTGCAGTGTCGCAAACACCAAGTGTCCCGTCTCCGCAATCGTAATCGCCGCCGAAATAGTTTCCAGGTCGCGCATCTCGCCGATCAAAACCACGTCTGGGTCTT
>WRLL01000019.1 GCA_009777625.1 Candidatus Saccharimonadota bacterium | reverse complement strand
CGTATTCGATCTGGGTCGTGCCGTTCGGTAATAGAGCATAGAAGTTAACACTACCCCATTCAGTCGAAGTTGTCGGAATCCACTCGGTCGTATTTGTGAAAGTCACCGGCGTAGTTTGCGGACCACAGTTGGGTGTCGGACTAGCAACTGCGCATGATGTCCCGTCAGTGCGATACCAATCGAAATCTAAATATGCGCCACCCGGACGAGTGATATTTCGACTAGTAGAGTTGTAGGTCGGCACAACTACATTGCCAGCGTTAACTGTAGGATTGGTTGCCGGCAGATTGTCAGTAGAGGTATTCTTTGTCGAATAGGTGTTTGCGAAAGTCTGCGTTTGCACAACTGTGCCATTTACAACAAAACTAGCAGTTCGGCGAGCATAGTTTGAAAAAGTGTTATTAAATGTGTTTGCGAAATTCGAACCAACACTGGTGTCGATACTGTCAAATAAGTCTGTAGGGATTATACCAACAGTTGAGCTATTAGCATAATAGGCGAAAGTACTATTAAATGTACTGCTAAAGCTTGTGGTTTGGCTAGTGTTGATAGAATCAAACAAACCAGCTGGAATGCTCGCATTTGGCGAACTAAACGCAAAATATGTGAAAGTGCCGTTAAACATATTTCCTAGATTCGTTCCTCGGCTGGTGTCGACAGAAGCAAATAGGTTGGCTGGAATATTTGCGATGGGCGAACTATATGCATAATATGCGAAAGTGCTGGCAAATACATAGACAAAGCTTGTGGTAACTTGACTTGTGGTGATGGAGTTGAACAAGCCAGGCGGAATGGTTGCAATGGTCGAATTATAGGCGTAATAACTAAAAGTGTTATAGAACAAGTAGGTGATGCTCGTGGCTAGGCTGGTGTCGAAAAAGTCAAACAACCCCGCTGGAATGGTTGCAACGGTCGAATTGTATGCAGATCTTTGGAAAGTATTCCTAAACATATAGCTAATATTCGTACCTGAGCTTGTGTCGATGGAATCGAACAAGCCAGCCGGTATAGTGGCTGTCGTCGAATTATAGGCAAAGTCAGAAAAGGCGTAATCGAACATGTTAGCGAAGTTTGTGTCACCAGTTGTCGAAATATTTGCAAACAGATTGTCCGGGATACCGACAGCATTTACTGCGCCGCTGAACACGGATGCAAAACGAGAAGCTGCGCCTTTGGTGCGCATCAGATTAGTAAATGGCGTATCAATCGATAATATCTGTTGTCTGTTGGTGGGGGCGTTTGAACCAGTA
Source organism: Candidatus Saccharimonadota bacterium (assembly GCA_009777625.1). Taxonomy (GTDB): domain Bacteria; phylum Patescibacteriota; class Saccharimonadia; order Saccharimonadales; family Saccharimonadaceae; genus WRLL01. Next base: position 18,671 of record WRLL01000019.1, on the reverse strand, counting down.
GAATCGCTGGAATAAAATCCGAAACCACCCATCCAGTTCATTGCGGCCGTTGCCGCCGGACGAATGGTGATCTGATATTGTCCAGGGTTTGCATAAGTATAGTTGATACCACCGCCGATGTAATTACTGGACCCGCTATAATTTTGGTCACCAATGCCATCTCCCCAGTTAACAATCCAATTGTAAGCTTTAGCGATGGTGCCACCACCAGTTAGGCCCGCCGTTGGCAATATGAATGCCGCATTGCTTACATTAGTTAATCCACCCGTCGCATCCAGCCGTGTGTCAATCGAAAACGCGAAACACTCCGGATTGCCGCCGCAAGCAGCGATGGTCGAGGGGTCTGCGGCGATAATAGGATTGGCATTGGCCGGTTGAGTGGGTACGCCAAAAATCATTCCCAGTGGAGACAGTAACAGGGTAGCAATGACAAAGAATATGCCAAATCGTTTGGATTTTGACCGACTTTTTCTAATACAAAAGTCGGTAGTTGTGGTGGATTTATGGGGCATTTTGCCTCAATATTTAGTTTTTGATTTTGTCGCTATGGACCATTCAATAATAACACAAACAGTTTAGGAGTACAATCTATTTCCTGTGGAAAAGTCCTGCGCGCGTTTTCGCGAGCTTCATTTCATTATATCTGGTGGGCGATAAAAGACTTGAACTTCCGACCTCGTCATTATCAGTGACGCGCTCTAACCAGCTGAGCTAATCGCCCACAGATACAAAGAAATGATTTTTTCAAGAACGCGTCCATCATATCACAAACTCGGATATATTTTCAAGCTTCGACTAAAAGGGAAGAAAAGGCTTGCAAAAAAGCTGCACATGGTGTATAGTGGTCGAAGTTTGCGAAAGTTTCTACAGAAACCTCTGGCGAAAGGTTTAAGGCCTAGGTGAAAATCATGAGAAGTTGTTCAGGTTGTCAAAACCACAACGAAAAAGGTCTTTACAAGTGCGTTGAGGTTCTGATACAATGATAAGGTTAGAGAGTAGATAGAGTTTTCTTGGTTGGACAACCGACGGCTGAAATCAGCAAAAAAACGGAAATCTTAATTGTGCTCTCTACCACGACAAACGCAGCGAGAATTTTTGGCGGCCTTTGCGGTCGCCCGCGAAATTCAGGCGCGGTGGTACGCACAGCAGCTTAACAATTTATGTTCAATCGTAAGATGATGATGATGTTTAATCGACAACGTTCGTATCTGAAAATTGTGAAATCGCTTCGGCGAACTTCACAAAATGATGAGAAAGATGTTGAAGATTTTACAACGACAATTGATGGTGATTATCGCGAAGAGTTTTTGACAGATCACGATAATTAACCAAATGTAAGGATTGACGGCAGTTGAGATTTTCTTCTTTGGATCCTGAAATAAATTCAGGATGACAAAGTGGTTAAAGATTCAACTACCAATTCAGTCAATGCATAAAAAGGTACTCAAGGGCACAAAACGGATGCCTTGACATATATCACCGAAGAAGGACGTGGAAGACTGCGAAAAGTCTCGGGGAGTCGTCAACAGACTTTGATCCGGGAATATCCGAATGGGGAAACCCGCCGCGGGTCATGCCGTGAGCATCGTACAGTGAATACATAGCTGTAGCGAAAGGGAACCTGCTGAACTGAAACATCTTAGTAGGCAGAGGAAAAGAGAGTAAATAACGATTCTGGGAGTAGTGGCGAGCGAAACTGGAAGAGCCCAAACCTTTTTAATTTAGTGGCTTACCGGCCTATATTAGAAGGGTGTTGTGAGTTAATAGAATTTTTGGATTTTGAACTTCTATGCTGGAGTTTAAAGTCTAAAAACCGACAGCGGTAACTGAGCGGATAAGGTAAAAAATCGGAGTGGTTAGCAGAAGCAATTGGAAAGTTGCGCCAAAGACTGTGATAGCCAGGTATGCGAAAACGACTCTGACCTTATATCTGTTTTCTCGAGTAGGACGGGGCACGAGAAACCCTGTTTGAATCCGGCTGGACCACCAGCCAAGGCTAAATATGATATATGATCGATAGCGAACTAGTACAGTGATGGAAAGGTGAAAAGAACCCCGGGAGGGGAGTGAAATAGAACCTGAAATTTTGTGCCTACAAGGAGTCGGAGCCTCATTTATGGGGTGACGGCGTGCTTTTTGTAGAACGATCCAGCGAGTTAATTTTTACAGCAAGGTTAAATTAAGTAATGAAGCCTCAGTGAAAGCGAGCCTGAATAGGGCGATTTTAGTTGTAAGGATTAGACCCGAAACCGGGTGACCTAACCATGAGCAGGTGGAAGCGACAGTAACATGTCGTGGACGACCGAACCGTAGAGCGCTGCAAAGCTCCCGGATGACTTGTGGTTAGCGGTGAAATGCCAATCGAACTCGGAGATAGCTGGTTCTCCTCGAAATAGCTTTAGGGCTAGCGTCATGTGATTAGTTTACGGGGGTAGAGCTCTGTAAAGGACTGGGGGGAGCAATCCTACCCACCCTTAACAAACTACGAATACCGTAATACCGTATCATGGCAGTTAGAACGTCGGTGCTAAGATCGGCGCTCGAAAGGGAAACAGCCCAGACCATCATCTAAGGTCCCTAAATTAACACTAAGTGGAAAACAAGGTGGAATTTCTTAAACAGCTAGGATGTTGGCTTAGAAGCAGCCATTCATTTAAAGAGTGCGTAACAGCTCACTAGTCAAGAGATTCTGCGTGGAAGATGTAACGGGGCTAAGTGTTATACCGAAGATATGGATGTCTTACAATGAACAAAGTTTATGATATAATGTCAGTATGAAAGTAATCAAGAAATCTGGCCCTACATTTAATAGAGAAGACGCTCACGGCGGAAGCGGTGGCCGAAAACTGTTGTTAGATGACAGGGAAATTGAAAATGTCCAAGGTATGACCTATGGATATTTGCCCGGCGGTTCAGAATTTGCTTTGCATTTGCACGAGGATATGAATGAAGTCATGTATGTTTTGAAAGGAAGCGGCACAGTTCGCGACGAGGACGGAACATATGATTATCAACCCGGTGATCTGTTTATATTTCCAGCAGGAATAGAACACGAAATTACCAATCCAACTGACGAAGAACACGAATATATTTTTGTTCGCGTTTATAACTCATAAATTTCGTTCATTGTAAGGCGTGGTAGAGGAGCGTTCCTATCTGCAGTGAAGCCAGATCGTAAGGTCTGGTGGAGCGTTAGGAAGTGAGAATGCTGGAATGAGTAACCATAAGACAGGTGAGAATCCTGTCGGCCGAAAGAGCGAGGTTTCCTGAGCGATGGTAATCATCTCAGGGTTAGTCGGGCCTAAGCCGAGGCGTAAAGCGTAGGCGATGGACATCAGGTTAATATTCCTGAACCGGTTAAAATTTGTGAACTGTTCGCGGCGAAGTAGTGGAAGCGGATTCTTGGTTTTTATCCGTTCAATTGCCCATGGAAGTGGGCGAGAGTAAAAGTTAGTTTTCGGACTGACGATTTCCGCGTAAGCGCTGACTAGAAAAGCAGGTTCACGCGTGGTTTTAGCCGCCCGTACCGCAAACCAACACAGGTGCTCGAGTCGAGAAGACTAAGGCTTACGAGAGAACCTTTGCTAAGGAACTCGGCAATACAGCGACCGTAACTTCGGGATAAGGTCTGCCTTCCCGCACTTCGCGGGATTCACGAGTTCCAAGTAATATGACAATGTCAGGATAATCTTGGACTTGTGGTCATATCCGACGTTTACTGTTTATGATTTTTTTCAAAAATCGAAAACAGAAACTCGGAATCGCGCGATGCGCGGGAAGGCCGCAGCTAAAGAGCCCACGGAACTGTTTATCAAAAACACAGGTCTCTGCTAACACGAAAGTGGATGTATAGGGGCTGACTCCTGCCCGGTGCCGGAAGGTTAAGGGGAGCGCTTCACGGTGCGAACTGAAGCCCCGGTGAACGGCGGCGGTAACTATAACCGTCCTAAGGTAGCGAAATTCCTTGTCAGGTAAGTTCTGACCCGCACGAATGGAGTAATCATGTGGGCACTGTCTCAGCAAAGGACTCGGTGAAAGTGCATTGGCGGTAAAGATGCCGTCTGTCCGCACCAGGACGAGAAGACCCCGTGGAGCTTTACTACAGCTTCGCATTGTTCCGGGTTCTAACCCGTGTAGTATAGGAGGGAGACTTTGAAGCAGATACGCTAGTATTTGTGGAGTCGCCAGTGAAATACCTCCCTTGTTAGGATCTTGATCTAACCTATACCGTTATCCGGTATTGGGACCGTGCGTGGTGGGTAGTTTAACTGGGGCGGTTGCCTCCTAAAGAGTAGCGGAGGCGTTCAAAGGTTGGCTAACTACGGATGGAAATCGTAGTGATAGTGTATACGCATAAGCCAGCTTGACTGTGAGGAGTACATTCCGATCAGACACGAAAGTGGGAGTAAGTGATCCGCTGGAAGTACATTTGTACGTGAATGTGGGATTGCCAGCGCAAACGGATAAAAGTTACCCCGGGGATAACAGGCTTATAGCGCCCAATAGTTCACATAGACGGCGCTGTTTGGCACCTCGATGTCGGCTCATCACATCCTGGGGCTGGAGCAGGTCCCAAGGGTTCGGCTGTTCGCCGATTAAAGTGGTACGCGAGCTGGGTTCAGAACGTCGTGAGACAGTTCGGTTTATATCCGGTGTGGACGTCAGGAAACTTGCGAGGATTTGCCCCTAGTACGAGAGGACCGGGGTGAACGCACCTCTGGTGTATCGGTTGTGGCCACCTGCCGCATTGCCGAGTAGCTATGTGCGGAGCAGATAAGCGCTGAAAGCATATTAAGCGCGAAACTGACCTCAAGATTAGGTTTCCCCATGAGGACACTAATAGACGATTAGTTTGATAGGCGCAAGGTGGAAGTGCGGTAACGCATGGAGCTGAAGCGTACTAATAGTCCCATTGCCTTTTTATGTCCTTACTTTTCGTAAGTATTTGCTTGTGAAAAGTGAGGTAGGCTGAGTTGGTAGTCGAGTTTTTAACTCGGGAACCAGAAAGACGTCAATCTAAAAAGTTGTCATTCTGAAAGCCGCGCGATGAATTCCTTTTGGAATTCTGAGCCGGATATTCAGAATCCATGTGATTTTCGATGAGCATAAATTTGTTTTTGTAATTTAATAATTTGGCGTATGGGCATCAATTCCGTCCAATGAATCATTGGCCGAAATTGGTGTCCATGGCGATAGGGAAACACCTGTTCTCATTCCGAACACAGAAGTTAAGCCTATCAGCGGCGATTATACTGCGCAAGTGGGAAACTAGCACGATGCCAAATTATAAAGAGACCTTCCTAATCGGAGGGTCTTTTTCTTTATGATACAATGTCTGCATGACCGAAAAATTTACCGGCACCATACGAGTCTTCGAAGACTGCGACGCCCCTTGGTGGTTTGTGCCCGTGCCGGCAAAAATCAGCCAACCATACAAACCCTTGGCCACCAACTTCGGATTCATTCCCGTAACATTAAAAGTCGGCAAAAGCTCCTGGCCGAGCTCTCTGTTGCCATCTGGCGACGGCACGCATTGCATCGCCGTGCCGGCGAAAATCAGGAAAGCCGAGAACATCAAACTCGGTGATAAACTCTCGATCGAATTCGAAATCCGCGAGCGATAACAGTGTAAATTTTCATGTCTTTGGTATATAATATTGACATGAAAAAAGTTGTATCACTGGGAATAGAGCTAGACAAAGACGCAAAAAGTCGAATTGAGAAACGGGGGGGGGCAGTAGTATCTTGTGATATTCCTACCTCTGTCGATGATTTACTAGAAAAGACCAAGGACGCAGATGTAATTTATAGCGACGGCGATTTCCTGTTGGAAAGTCTGTCGCGGCTGAAAAATGTATTTGTGACTTATCCGTATATCGAACTGGGCGAGTTTGATTCCGCAGAGTTGGAGAAGAACGGCGTCTATGTGGCGAACGCACGCGGCGGCAACAAGAATTCGATTGTGGAGTGGACGGTGTTTATGGCGCTAGCGCTGTTTCGCGGCTTTCTAAATAAAGTGCGAATTACTGAAAGCGTTCCGTTCGAGCGGTTGAAAAGTCTGGAAGGCAAGAAAGTTTTGATTGTTGGACATGGCGATATTGGGTCGGAAATCGGCAAAAGGCTAGCTGAGTTTGGCATGAAGGTTAACTTTTACAACCGTGGCGACGATCTGATGCAAAAGGCGAAAGATGCGGACTTGGTTGTGAACGCGTTAAATGTAAACGTGACTGACAAGAACTTGCTCGACAAAAAGTTCTTTGCTGACCTGAAATCTGGCGCATATTTCATAAGCTTCTCGCGCCTATGGACCTACGATTTAGATGGATTGATTGCGGCGATTAACTCTGGCGTAGTTGCAGGCGCAGCAATTGACTGCGACCCAGAAGCGTCTGGTGACACAGAAAACGAGTTTTATCAAAAGGCATTCAGTAATGAGAAAATCCTGGTTACGCCACATATCGCATTCGCAACGGATGTAGCATCGCAAAATGGCGGCGAGATTTGTGTGCAGAATATAGAAGCGTGGCTTAGCGGCAAGCCGGTCAATATAGTGAAAAAATAAAACGATCGCATCGAGACGAAACACTCGATCTGCGGCATATGCTATAATAACCCAAATGATCGAAGCAATCGGATTCATAGCAGGCGCGCTATCGCTGATCGGCTACTTGCCGCAAACCATCAAAACCATCCGCACGCGCAAAACTCGCGATTTGGCACTGGCGACGTTTCTTTTTGTCATGTTGTCGGCTGCGCTGTGGATTGTGTACGGCTGGATGCAAAATGCGCCGTCGATCTGGGTGACTAACTCGGTTGTGATGGTGTGCTGTCTCATCATTACTATCATGAAAGTGCTCGATATAAGACAGAAGACGTGAAAATCCGTTTGGTGCCCGTATTGCCAATTATGCCGTAATATGTTATGATGATCAACTATGATAACCACATACCCCCGTGGTAGCAGAAGAAGGCGGGCAGACACAATGCAACGACCTACTGGAAGATTCAATGTAGTCGAAGGCGCGTGCTCTGGTTTGTGTGTCGCCAGTCGGGGGGGGGTTGATCCAGGACTGCCTGTAGAAGGACAAATCCAAACAGATGATTGCTTGAGTGATAAATTGGGCGAGCTGGCTAGACAACTGGAAGAGGCGAGGGAAGGGCTCGGTGCGCTTAAGAGCCTATATCCTGTTCTCAAAAAAGATTTCGATAAACACCAAGAAGATCTCGAAACAAGGCTGAGGAAATGTCGGTCGCCACTTGTTAATCTGGCGATGGGACTTGCACGCGAGGCGCACGGGGATACTAAAGACAAAAAAGGCGGCCTGTTCTTGACGCACCCAGAGCGTGCAGCTTGTTACGCCGATGATTTAATCAGCGATGACGATCCCGACAAAAATCTCAAGCTTGCCATTGCATTAATGCACGACACTATCGAAGATACGCGTATGACCAGAGAGTTTATCGGGAGAGAGCTCCGAGAGAGGCGATTTAGCAGTGATGATGTAAATACCATCCTAGAAGCTCTTGACCTGATGACGCGCCAGAAAGAAAAAGGCAATACATACCAAGAATACGGCGGCCGGTTGATCGGCAGTGGCAACATTGCCGCCATACTAGCAAAGATTTGTGATCTGATGGACAACAGTGACCGCAGTCGCTTGCCGCAGGGCAGGGCCGAGCAGATCAGGTTGATGGAGAAATATCTATGGATAATCGGCGAGATTGTCGCCAGCCCAGCATTTATTGAAGCTAAAGAATACTACAAAACTGGATTGACCGTAATACAAAACGCCCGCTAATTTTGCGGGCGTTATATGTGGTGAACTCTCTCGCAGTGAAGTTCGTAATTGCTATTATATATCACCACTAGAATAAACGCAAGTACTTTAACGACATAATTTAGCATAAAAGATATGTTGACAAAGCGCAAACAGTATGATAGAATAAGCAGCGAACACATACCATATGTGAGATATCAAGTGAGGGCAACAGAGGTCAGAAATGGCCAGATGTTGCACTTTTTATTTCTCGAAAGGAGAAAAAGATGGCAGGAATCAAAGGTAAATACTACTACGAAGACGGTTTCGAGTCAGACGTATTGGTTGAAGGTCACGGCAAGGTTGTTCGTATGACCGGCTCTAAGAAAGCAGCTGCGACTAACCAGGAACGACACGGTGAGAACTTTTACGCGACAATCGGTCGCAAGGGTGGCAAGAACGGCACCACCGGCGGTTTCTTTGCTAACCGCGAATTGGCGCGCGAAGCAGGCCGCAAGGGCGGTCGTATCAGCCGACGCGGTCCGGCTAAAACAGCCAAGAAGATCAATGTTGTTAGTGAATAGATAGTATTTTCTGACGCGAGAACGCTCCTTAATAATTAGGGGCGTTTTTGGTTGCTTGTCATTCCGAGCCTGTCGAGGAATCTTTTCGTCTTGCTGATGAGATCCCTCGGCTGCCCCCGGATCAGGTCCAGGGCTAAAGGCTTTTTAAGGGATGACAATGCTAAGCTTTTCTTAACATCTTCCTTTTTAATCCACAGACGCGAGCGTCGTTGGCCTGCCAACGAGCGTTGCAATTAACGCAATAATAATCCAAGGTTTGGTTGTCCTGCAAACCGGTTTGACGACAGTGCGGACAAAGACTGCGGGCGTGTAGCCAATCGCGATAGCCATCGAGCGCGGTTTCGACTGTATCGTCATCAATCTCCACCTCATATTTTGGCGCTAATTGACGGGCTTTCTCCCAGGCGTCGCGTTCGATGTGGAGTAGTTCGATATCGGCGGCGAAATCGTTGTGGTCTAGCAAAGCATGGCCGAGCTCGTGCAGCAATTCCGCCTCCTTGTCGCCGTAGAAAACCGTCACGGTCGATGGTGACCAGTGTGCTATTTCAGACTTCTCAAATCTAAATTCAGGAAAATCGCGTTGTAATCGAATAACTAATTTATTCACCATTTGGTTCGTTCCGAACGCTACACCCAGATTGATTTAAAGCAAAGATTGCTGCGCCGCGATTGACGACGTAGCGTTGATCAGTGACGGCAATAATTTCCGATTTGCCTACGGTGTTAAATTCAGCGACGATTTGACGCAGGGACGGGCCATATTTGTCAAAATATTCGCTCATTTTGCCGCCAATAACGATTTTGTCAGGGGAAAGAGTAGGTATAGCCACGAGAACTCCGACGGCGATTTCTCTGGCATAATTCTGCCAAATCGGGTCATCGGCTGGAATTTCTTCGCCTCTGCCGTATTTCTTGTAGAAAGTTTCTCCCGAGGCCAGTTCTTCCCATGATAGCCACTGGCCATTGCGCCAGGTCTTCATGTGGCCGATTTCCAGATTATCAAGTTCGCGCGAAGATCGGCCATCAACCAACATGCCTGCACCAATACCGGTGCTGATAGTCAGATACAGACCGCGGTCGCGAAAATCGGCAGAGAAAGCGCCTAGTGCACCAACATTAGTATCATTACCAACAATAACGCGATTGCCGTCCAGTTGTTGACTAAGCCTTTCGGCGAGCGGAAAATCATCCATGTCAAGGATTCCGGCCAGATCAGAAACATGGCCGTTTTTGACTACGCCGCGTGTGGCGATTGAAATAACTTTTTCTTCTGAGAAATCGGCGAATTCCGAAAAATGCTGTTGGACGATATCGGCCAAATTCTCTACTAACTCATCGGGATTCTTTGGCGCGGTAATTTCAAACTCGTTTTTAACTTGGAAATTTTCTGTGTCATGAAACTGCACAACGCGGATCTTGGTGCCGCCGATGTCAATAGTGAGGATTTGCTTTGTCATGCAAAGATTGTAACATGACTTGTCCAAGCCGGCAATTTGTGGTAAAATCGCCTTAACAGATAGGAAGGAGACGAATGTGAGAAACTTTTTCAGAGGTAAGAATGACCAACGCGGTGCGGTGTCAGCCAGCTACATAATCGGACTAATTCTGATCGCGGCGGTGTTAATTGGCGGTGTAGCACTATTAAAGAACGCCGGTAACAAACCGGACATCGATAATTCGAACGACGGCGAAATAGCAGTGGTCGAGTCGAGCGAAACAGAATCTAACGGCGAAACAGCTAGTACTAGTGACAATTCGGAAACTCAAGGCCAGGTGGCAACAACTGGCGCCGGTGGCGATTACGTACCGCAAACCGGTGCGAACAGCGAATATGTGCCCGAAGCCATAACAGCGACGGGGCCAGGGGACTTTGTGGCTACGACACTTGGTTTGGTCTTGGTTGGTGCGACTGCCTACACAGGCTGGAATTATTTGCAAAGTCGACGCGCAGTCAGTGCGGCACTACTAAAAAAGTAACACATTCCCGCTAATGGTAATTATTGAAAAATATTGCATGGTCGTTGACTTATAAAGTCAATTATTATATCATGTACTTAGTAGCTTATACCTCTAATGAGAGCAGCAGGTAATAAGCATAAGGCGAGGAGTGTGGCATGAAGGAAAAACTAAAGCAAATCGGCTTTTATTTTGGGCGGTTGAAAAAAGAACGGGTGATCATCGGCGCAGCGTTGGTTTTCACGGTTTTCGCCGTAGTTATCCAGTCTTTCTCTGTGTTTAATCAGCCTGATCCGGCTGCGGCCGCGCCTAGCAACAACGACATTATATACGGCGGGGTCTATAGTAAGCAGGCGACCGTTAATGCTTGTAACAGCAATACGCAAGGTTTTCGTGATCTGCTGGCCTACTATTACATCACCTGTGATGACCTGTCGCGGGGGTCCTGGGCCAACTACCGATCGGGCGACTACGCCTATAGTTTTGGCCGCACGCAGCAATACGCTCGTCAGGGGTCGGTAAACATTGGCGGTAGTGTTTACTACTATGGCACGCCGCCATCGCCGAATTACGTCACGGCCGGGTTGCTTGGTACTTCTTCTGTAACTGGCGATTCTTTCGCGATCATGTCCGACTGTGGCAATCTTTTCTTAAAGAAACTCCCGCCGGCACCGTGTCCCCACAACCCCAAATTGCCGACTGGTCATCCGTCATGCCAGCCGCCAACGGCCTGGTGTAACAGCTTGACTGCTACGCCGGCAACCGGCACGGCGGGCAAAACAGAGTTTAACTTTCATATCGACGGTGGTTTGGCTTACGGTGCGACCTGGTCTGGTTATTACATGAATTATTCCAAGGATGGCGGACCATGGGTCAGAGGTGTCACTGCGTCGCTCAACCCGAATGGCAGCGGCGGTGCTTACAACAACGGTGCGCATTGGAAGACTACTTTCAGTGAGGCTGGCACGTACAGAGTGCAAGGTTATCTGAACACGACCAACGCTGGCAATAATATTACTGATGCCAATAAATGCGTCAAGACTGTGACGGTTGTTGCGCCGAAGCCTTCCTACGACTTAGAAAAGAAAGTCGACAAGACTTCTGCTAAACCCGGCGAAACGATTAAATACACTTTGACATTTAAAAACACCGGAGAAGTCGACCTAACAAATGTCGTCATCAAGGACCAACTGCCATCTGGTATCAACTGGACCAATGTCGATATTAACGTTACAAACGGCAGCGGTATTACAGAGAAGGAAAACTTGTTTACTGCAGGTGTTAAGGTCGCCAGCGTCAAAGTCGGCGGCACGGTGACGATCGTCGTTACGGCCAAAGTTGCCGACAACGCTGTCCCGGCCGACAAATGTGGCGAGAATAAGAGAACCTTCGTCAATAAAGCCCAAGCCGTGGCGAAAGAGAAACAGACCGAAGACCGCACCGACAACAACGAAGCGTCAACCGACGTGACGGTTAACCGGGTCTGCACGCCGAACTTTGACATCGAAAAGAAAGTCGACAAGAAGACTGCTCGACCAGGTGAAACCTTGCAGTACACTTTATCGTTCAAAAACACCGGTGAAGTCGATCTGACCAACGTTATCGTGAAAGACGTCCTGCCAGCCAATGTCACACTGAGTGGCGATGTCAAAGTCGAACCGTCAACCGGCGTGACTGGCGATCTGTTTAGCGAAGAAGGTCTGAAGATCGCCAAGGTCGAGGTCGGCAAAACAGTTATCATCACCTTTAACGTCAAGGTGGCCGGCAAAGACGATCTGGTCTGCGGTAAAACCATCCTGACCAACGTAGTGTCATCCAGCACCAGCGAACTGGCCCAAGAACCGAACGCTAAAAATAATACCGCCAAGACAGAGGTAGAAAAAGACTGCAAACCGGTCAAAAAACCATGTCCGACCAATCCGTCGATCACCGAAGATGACGAGCGCTGCAAGCCTTGCGCGTACGACTCGAGCATGAACGCCGACAACCCGAACTGCGTGCCACCAGTTGTGCCACCGGTGAACCCGCCAGCCCCAACTCCGACACCGACGCCAACACCGTCTGAACCGCCTTCAAAAGGCTACACACCAGAGTACATCGTGGCGAGCGGCCCGGGTGAAACATTCGCTGGCATACTGGGCGCGGGGATGTTGACGTTCTCTGCGATTGCCTATGGGATTAGCCTGCGAGCTACCCGGCGTTTCTGAGAGAACAAAAGATCATTGTGATACAATTAAGCACGAGGGTTTTGACAGTTTTAGTGAAGCCTACCTAAGAATATTTTTCCACGGACTAGACTTCGCTAAACGGTGATCCTAGATATCCAGAAGTCTGGAAAGGAGGCGGTAAGAGATGAGCATTAATCTCAAATTACTCCGCATCGAACTGCAGCTTAGTCTGAAGTTCCTCCCCAAAAGACGAAGAGCCAGACATTAGTCTGACTCCGTCATAACCCTTGAAAGTGTTTTCTAGGAACACTTTCTTTAGGAATTATTCTATCAAACATAGGCGGAAAAGTCAAACCACCGAAGAGCCAAAATTTGCATTTCCTGAGCCAATCTGTTAAACTACTAACCAGTTTGCACCCAGGCCCAGATTGGTGCGAAGAATATCAGTTAACGGAGAGGCTTTCGACTGGGATCAGAGAGCCTGAGGTATGTAATGACGAAAACTCTAACAATGGACGAATTGCTGGCTGGCGCCGCGGTGAACGCGCTGGAAATTGGCGCCGTGATCGAAGGCAAAGTCCTGAGCGTCAAAAAGAACGAAATTTTGGTTGATCTGGGCGCGTACGGTGTCGGCATGGTGCCGCGGCGCGAGATCGGCTTTGGCAAGAAATATGAGGCCGGCGATACGGTCGCGGTGTCGATCGTCGAACCGGAATTGGACAACGGATACGTGCTGCTGTCCCTGAGAAAAGCCGCCAAAGATCGCGGCTGGGACGAAATCCAGAAAGTCGTCGAAGAAGGCAAAACCATCGAGGTCTTGCCGTACGACGCCAACCGCGGCGGCCTGCTGATCGAATACGAGGGAATTCGCGGCTTTATGCCGGTGTCGCAGCTGTCGGCCGAACACTACCCGCGCGTGACGGACAAGGACCAAATCCTGCGCCGTCTGCACGATTTGGTCGGTAAACCGATGGTGGCACAGGTGTTGGACGTCGATCAAAAGAGCAACAAACTGATCTTTTCCGAGCGCGAGGCCGTCAAGGATGGTCTGGCTGATCGGTTGACTTCGCTGAAAGTCGGCGATGTGGTTAAGGGCGTTATTACCGGTATTGTTGACTTTGGCGCCTTTGTTAATGTCGACGGCATCGAAGGCCTGGTGCACATTTCCGAAATCAGCTGGGAAAGAGTCGCCAGCGTGGCCGATGTCCTGAAAGTCGGCGAACAGATCGAGGCCAAAATCATCAGCATCGACAAAGACCGCCTGAGCCTGTCGATCAAACAGACCAAACCGGATCCGTGGCTGGGCGAAGCGGCCAAATTCAAAATCGGCGACGTCGTCGATGGCACGATCACGCGCATCACGCCGTTTGGCGCCTTTGTCCAGATCAGCCCGGCCATCGAAGCTCTGGTTCACATCAGCGAACTGGGCGAAGGTAACAATCCGGAAAAGCTGTTCAAACTTAACGAAAAGAAGACCTTTACAATTTTGGAAATCGACACTGATAATCGCAAGATTTCATTGGGTTTGAAGAAATGAGCGGACGAATTTAACGGCGCGGGTCATTATCGCGCCACAGAATGGACCTTAACAATTTCACAAATTTTTCTCACCCGAATAGAATTTCGCGTCGAAAAACTTTTTTCTAAAATTCAGAACCCGCGTTACAGGTATTCACTTAGAACCTGAATTTTAATCAAAAAAGTTTTTCCGGGAATTCTAGGATGAGAAAAACTTCGTGAAATCGTTAAGAATTAATTCAAGAAAGGAGCGGAATGGCTGAGAAAAATCATCGAACGACGCAAAGCTCAGACGCTGACGCGAAGAAAACCTTGCAAATTCCCGAAATGATCACGGTCGGTGATCTGGCCGCCAAGCTGGATTTGCCAGTGGTCAAACTGGTCGGCGAGCTGTTTCGCAACGGCATCGTGGCGACGGTCAACCAGCGGATTGACTTTGACACGGCGCAGATCATCATCGAGGAACTGGGGTTGGATGTCACGGTGGAAAAGAAAATCGCTGCCGAGGAACCGGCCGTAACGCATGAAATCGAACTGTCGGCAAACGCCCAGCCGCGGCCGCCGATTGTGGCTGTCATGGGCCACGTCGACCACGGTAAAACGACTCTTCTTGACAATATTCTTGGCATGAAAAAGGTCGAGGGCGAATCGGGCGGCATCACGCAGCACATTTCGGCTTATCAAACAGAGAGAAAGGATCGCAAGATTACTTTGCTTGACACGCCGGGACACGAAGCTTTCGCAGCGCTACGACAACACGGCGCGACCTTAACAGATGTCGTCATTATCGTGGTGGCGGCCGACGACGGCGTCAAACCGCAGACCGTCGAAGCCATCAAATTCGCCCGCACGGCCAACGCCAAAATCGTCGTGGCGATCAACAAAATGGACAAAGAAACCGCTAATCCGCAGCTGGTTAAAACTCAGCTGGCGACCGAATTCGGCCTGAACCCAGAGGAGTGGGGCGGCGACACGGTCATGGTCGAGGTCTCGGCCAAAACTGGCATGGGCGTCGACAAACTGCTCGACATGGTGCTGCTGGTGGCCGACATGGAAGACCTGCGGGCCGACAGCGACGTTCCGGCCGAAGGTTTGGTCATCGAATCGAATCTGGAACAGGGGCGCGGCGCGGTGGTGCGGATTTTGATCAGCAACGGCACGCTAAAGGTCGGCGAGTATTTCGTGGCCGGATCGACTTATGGACGAGTGCGGACTTTGCAGGATTTTGCGGGTCAAACTTTGAAAGAGGCTGGCCCGTCAACACCGGCGACAATCACAGGGTTCAAGGAAGTCCCGGAATTTGGTCATCGGATTGAGGAAGTCAAAAACGAACGCGAGGCCAGAAACTTAGCGGCCAAGAATTATGAAGAAAAAGTTCAATCGACGGCCGGCGTCAACATCACCGGATCGGACCTTCTTAAAATGATGAACCGCCAAGTCGAACAACAACATGCCGAATTCGTCGTCAAGGCTGACGTACAAGGTTCGCTGACCTCTGTCGTGGATTCGCTGAAATTGCTGGAAACCGACGAGGTGGCGGTCAAAATCATTGCCAGCGGCGTCGGCAACATCAGCGAAGGCGACGTGCGGCTGGCCCAGAGCAGCGATGCCGTGATCTACGGCTTTAACGTGACGTTACCGGCCCAGGTCAAACAGCTGGCGGCACGGGCGCGAGTCGAAATCCGGCTATTTAATGTGATTTACGAACTGCTGGACGACGCGCGGGCAGAAATGGAAAAGCTTTTGCCAGAGGAAGTTGTTGAGACCCCTGTTGGCGAATTAGAAATCAAGGGCGTTTTCCGCACGACTAAGAACGAGATTATCTGCGGTGGGCTGGTGAAATCAGGCAAATTGACGCCGGGAATTCTGGCGCGTATCTGGCGCGGCGGCTCGCGTAATGTTCAGCGAACCGATGACGAATCGGATAATGAGAACGAGTTGAAACGAAAAGGCGGCGAATTACTGGGCGAAGTCGAAATCACCAGCGTCCAGCGCGAAAAAGCCGAAGCCAAAGAAGTTTTCGAAGGCGAAATGTGTGGGTTGAATCTGAGATTGCAATCAGTGGCAATCGACCCAGAAACCAAAACAGAGGTACGCACTGGCAAATACACGATGGAAATCGGCGATCGAGTTGAGGCGTTTACGCGCGAACTGAAGAAACGAGCCCTGTAGACACTATTTTCACAGAGTAGATACTCAAGATACAAAAACATGTTGACACGGTATGCTAACGTGCTGTATAATCGTTAGCAGAATAGGCAAAACTAGGATAAAAACAATGGCAACATCATCAAAACTAGCTCCTGAGAAAAAATATCGCGCAGTTGTAACTGGTGTGGATGAGGATACGCTGGATAATCTGGCTAAGATAGAAGCCGCTAAAAAGATTGATACAGACAGAAGGCGTCGAACACTTGGCTATATTCCGATAATTGGCTACTTTGCCACCAAATATTTTGACAAGAAAATCGAACGGCAAGAACGGCAACAGCTAAATGCGGGTAAATTCCGTGGTGAAGACATCGGAAGCGCTGCCCTAGAACGATTTGCCCACAGTGACACAGCGTTTGCCCATGGTGATATGGGCGGAATTGATGAAGGGGAAAGACTTGATAATCCAGAGGCTGTAAAAGAAGTAAGCAAGCTATTGGAAGACGAAGTAAAAGATCTGCTAGAACAGGTGAAGGGGAATGTTAACTTATTAGATGATAAAGATCTTCAAAAAACTGTAGTCGATCGTGTCAATGAACGACTGGAGAGCGCTACGGTTACCATTGACGGTAAATCTTATATGCTGTCGAAAATTGTTGGTCTATTTGGTCGCAATAACATTGGTGAAGTCGTTATAGAGATGACAAGAAGTCTGGCCCCGACTGCTAACAACAGACAGGAGGCTGGTCTAGGGAAAAAAGGCGCGATTATCTTACCGCCATCACCGACACCTGAACAGATCATAATTGCTTTCAATGCAGATCCAACCAACCATTACGGCGTAACTCAGGCACAATACAACAGAGCCATGAGGAAAATGGTCAAAGATGATGTTGATATTGGCGCCTATACCGACAAACGTGTCGGCTCTGAGCAGCTGATGTTTGACGATAAAGAGAGCAGCAGGACTTATTTGAGAAATATATTGACTCGTCGGCTATCTGTAGCCGGAGGAAGCGTAGCTCTGGCATCATTAGGGGTAGGAATGTTTACTCCGTTGGCACCGGTCATTATTGCTGGCGCTGCTGCTGGCGCAGTATTTGGCGTTTTTCAGGGGCGCCGTGCCGCTAGGCGCCGTTATGACCGCAGACGTTCTCTGGGGCAGTTCGAGAAAACATACGGTGAAGCCGTGGGCGATGAATACAAAGGTTCTCATCTGTATGACACCAAATCGGCTACAGATATCATCGGAGACCTTGACGGCCTTGGGAATAAGGCGAACAAGACAAAATCCAGTCTGTGGCTCGAGAAAACAGCCGAGGCTTACGCCCGTGCGTACTATCAGGGGGGCATAACTCTATCTGGCAAGCTCGAGGATAGAGCCAAATTTATGGCCAGGATATTTTCGGCCAAGCAGGCTTTATGGGATAAGATAAAGAATAATGAAGACAATTTTGCGACAAAATTCCTGTTATCGGGTACAGAGGATGAAAAACGTGCTGCCTTCGAAGAGCGCTTTAAAAAGGAATTTGGCAGACAAGTTGATATATTGAGGCAGCAACGCGATGGTACAGATAAGACTTCCAGACAAGAACGGGGTAGACAAATGCTTCGGGCTGGGCTGATCGGTGGGGCGGCTGGAGGTGCGATAGGTGCTATTGCTCCGATTGGCGGGCATTTCCTGGGTGATGCCGTTATGGGTCGCTCGTCACACTCTCACTTTTCGTGGACCCAGGCACCATGGTCTAATAATGATGGCCACAGTGCAGTCACAGAACAGATGGCTGGAGAAAATGGCACTGGCACTCAAACATGGGATATCCCGCCAAACACGCAATTTCCGGTCAATGGCGGCAATATTGTTATAGATAACGAGGGCGATGGGCTAGTTGATCTGGTGATGCCAGACGGTGAATTCCACAATGATATTCCAGTAGATAGTGCTATCGGCATTATCAACAACTATGCTAAAGAACATGATGTTGATCTGAGCGGTTTAGCGAATCGGCTAGGTATAGGAACAGAGTCATTCAGTGTTACGTCGACATCAAGCAACTTCGTTCTTGATTCTTACAACACCAATGTTAGGGCGGGCGGTGGCCTTGGTGAAAATCTGGGAGGCTCTGGTATTGGCAATAACTGGGACGATTGGAACAGGCTGTTAGACAACCCCGAGGCTCGTTCATATCTGTTGAATTACACTAATGGTGTCGATGCCAACGGAAATCCTATCAGGTATTTCTACCAGATGGATAATGGCGGTATTGGCATTATGCGGCCAGGCGATAACCAGGTACCGGCCGATGTTCTGGATAGGCTGGCTGATTATGCACGTAATGAAAATATTTCGGTAGCTGGCCACGAGACAACAACTCCTGGTGGATCTCACACCATTCAACTGCTGGAAAATGCTCCTGCTCCCACCACTACTACCGGTGAGCTTCCAGTCACACAGTATGATCTCGCTGGGTTTGCACCTGGATCACAGCAAACGGCCTTGGCCGATAGCTATGGTATATCTATACCAGGTCATGATT
>WRLL01000018.1 GCA_009777625.1 Candidatus Saccharimonadota bacterium | reverse complement strand
TAAAATACTAGCAACGAGAGAATAAAATGAATCTCATTTATTTTATTCCGAGTGCGAAATGTTTTTTCTGTGATAAAATATTAGATATATGAGTGAGGGAAAAAGTGTCAAGAAAACTGCTGATGATGCGCTAGATCTAGCGCCAATTTTGCCTAATGCACGTGCAAAATTGAAGCGAAAATTAGAGTCGCGCGATTTTGTTCATCTGCATAATCACACCAATCATTCTGTATTGGATGGCCTGACCAAAATCCCCGAGCTAATCGAAATCACAAAGAACTTTGGTCAAGAAGCGGTGGCGATGACTGATCATGGTACGCTGTCCGGCTGGATCGAATTTTACAAAAATGCGAAAAGCAACGATGTCAAACCGATCCTCGGCATCGAAGCCTACGTCGCGGCCCGCAGCCACACCGACCGTGATCCGGCCAAAGACAAAATGCGCTATCACTTGACACTGCTGGCTGCTAACGATACTGGCATGAAAAATCTGATGCGGCTGTCGACCATAGCCAACCTTGACGGTGTCTATTACAAACCACGCATCGACCACGATTTGCTAGAAAAGTACGGCGAAGGCATCATCGTTCTCAGTGGTTGTGCATCCGGCGAAGTCGGCGAAAATCTGCGCGCGGGCGATTACGAAAAAGCCAAAGAAGTCGCCAAATGGTATCACAAAACTTTCGGCGATCGTTACTTTATCGAAATCCAAGACCACGGCCATCCCGAGGCGCCGAAGCATTGGGAAACTCAGAATCAAATCAACACTGGTGTGCTAAAAATCGCCGAAGAATTAAACATCCCAGCCGTCGTTACCTGTGATGCTCACTACGCGCGAATCGACGACACGGACGCGCATGAAATTCTGCTATGTGTCGGCACTGGTTCGTTCCTCAGCGACAAGAATCGTATGAGCTTGGCCGACTTTCATCTGCACGTCACCGATCCGAAAGAAATCATTGAACGCTGGGGCGCCGACTATCCAGACTTAATTCTTAACACGAAAAAGGTCGCCGACGTCTGCAATGTCGAAATCAAAATGGGTGATATTTTGATCCCGAAATTTCCTTGTCCAAAGGGCGAAAATGAGAAAACTTATTTAAACAAATTAGTTTATCGCGGCCTAGCTTGGCGCTATGGCGGCGCGCTAGCCGAAAACAAATTAACTGTTGAGGAAGCCAAAAAAACTTTGTCGGCCGAAATCTTGGAACGTGCCGAATATGAAATGGGCGTCATGGACAAAATGGGCTATGACGGCTATTTCTTGATCGTTTGGGATTTCATCAAGTGGGGCAAAGACCGCGGCATCGTTTTTGGTCCGGGTCGCGGCTCGGCCGCTGGATCGATCGTGGCGTACGCACTCCGGATTACAGAGCTTGATCCGATGGAATTCGATTTGCTGTTCGAGAGGTTCTTGAATCCGGACAGAATTTCCATGCCCGACATTGACATCGACATCCAGGACACGCGCCGCGACGAAGTCATCCAATATTGCACGGACAAATACGGCGCCGACCGCGTGGCCAACATCACGACCTTTGGTACGATGGCCAGCCGCGCCGCAGTTAAGGACGTCGCCCGGGTTTCGGAAATTCCTTACGCCGAAGCCGACCGCTTGTCCAAGCTCGTCCCGCCGCCGGTGCAGGGCCATCATCAACCCTTGGCCAAATCGATCGTTACCGACGCCGACCTGAAACAGGAATACGAGACAAACCCCTCGTCCAAGCGCGTCATCGATTTTGCAATCCGTCTGGAAGGCACGATCCGCAGCCACGGAGTTCACGCGGCTGGCGTAGTCATCGCGCCGGACGAACTGGTCAAATTCGCCCCCTTAGAAATGGCGCAAAAAGGCGTCGTTGCCACGCAATTTCCGATGGGCCCGATCGAGGACCTTGGCCTGCTAAAGATGGACTTCTTAGGATTGAGCAACTTAACAATTATCAACAACGCCATGCGTGTCATCAAAAAAGTTTACGGTAAAAAAATCGACCTGTCCGAAGTCCCAATGGACGACGAAAAGACCTATCAGCTTTTTCAAAAAGGCGAAACCACCGGTGTGTTCCAGTTTGAATCGGCCGGCATGAAACGTTATCTGCGCGAACTGAAACCGACGCATTTTGATGACATTGTCGCCATGGTGGCGCTATATCGCCCGGGGCCGATGCAGTTCATCGACAGTTTCATTAAACGAAAACACGGCGAGGAAAAGATTACATATCTACATCCGAAAATGGAGGGCGCTCTCGGTCCGACCTATGGCATCTTGGTCTACCAGGAACAGTTTATGCAGATCTCTAAGGACCTGGCTGGTTTCACAGGCGGCCAGGCGGACTATTTGCGAAAGGCAGTCGGCAAAAAGAAGATGGACATGATGCTGAAGATCAAACCGGAATTCATCGACGGCGCGCTAAAAAACAACCCTGACATCACACGCGACACGATGGAAATGTTCTGGTCTCAGCTGGAAGAATTCGCCAATTACTGTTTCAACAAAAGTCACGCTGCCTGTTACGCCTTGATTGCCTACTGGACGGCCTATCTGAAGGCCCACTTTCCGGCGGCCTTTATGGCGGCGCTGATGACCAGCGACTCGAACAACATCGATCGGTTGGCCATTGAAATCGCCGAATGTAATCGTCTCGGATTAAAAGTCTTAAATCCCGATATCAACGAATCTTTCCCAGAATTCGCTGTCGTGCCGGAAACCGGCAATGTCCGTTTCGGCCTGGGCGCGGTCAAAAACGTCGGCACAACCGCCATCGACGACCTGATTAATCAGCGCGACAATAATGGCAAGTTCGCCAGCGTCGAAGATTTCGCGCGTCGTTGCAATTCGCGCGTCGTCAACAAAAAAGTCTGGGAAGCCTTGATCAAGGCCGGTGCATTCGACGGTTTCGCGCAAGTCGTTAATCCCGAATCCGCCGACGACCCGCAAATTCGCGGCGACCGATCGGACCTGATGTTCAACCTGGAAACGATAATTGCTTTTGCCCAGAAAGTTCAAAAGGAAGCCGCCAGCGGCCAGGGTAACCTGTTTGCCATGCTGGGCGACGAAGCAAACCTGGCTGGCGCCGAAACGCAGCTGGAACTGTCACCTGCACCCAGCAAATTCTCCGACAAAGAACAGCTTGGCTGGGAACGCGAACTGCTCGGCCTGTATCTGTCGGCGCATCCGCTCGATCGCTACGACGCGTACTTTAACGAACAAACCCATGCCATTTCCGACCTGAATTCCGACCAGGACGGCGCCGAAGTTGTGGTCGGTGGTTTGCTCTCGCGTCTCAGGGCAATCGTTACAAAATCCGGTACAAAAATGGCCTTTGCTGCGGTCGAAGACAAATCGGGCGAAATTGAGACTGTGATCTTTCCTAAACTTTTCGAAACATTGCCCGAAGATCTCGATGTTGGCGCGGCCATCCAAATCACTGGCTGTGTCAGTGGTCGCGACCGCGAAGGCAACAAAACGCCCGATCCATCAGTCATCGCCGAAAGCATCGAAATCATCAGCGATGACAAATTGAATAATTACAAGGCAACGGGCAAGGTAAAAGGCGAAGTAAAAGCCGGTAAAAAAATCAAAGGCAAATTCAAATCGGTTTCAGTGTCGGCCGGCGGCAACAACTTAGTATGCAAAGATTCATCAGGCGCTGCGACCGATTACATCCCCGCACCCGAAGAAACAACCCGAAAATTATTTATCCACATCAAAGACCCATCGGACGGCACCAAATTAGTCAAGCTAAAAGACCAACTAAAGAACTTCAAAGGTGAAGACGAAATAATCCTCGTTCTGGGCGCCGATAAAAAGGACGCAATCAAGATGCCCTTTACGACGAAGATTTGCGATGAACTGACGAAAGCCGTCGGTGAAGTCTATGGGGCAGATTGCGTGGCGGTTAAGTAAACTAAGTAAGGAGATCGGATGAAGAAAGTTCGTAAACTCTCAAGAAAGAAAATAATTGTCGTAACTATTTGGAGTGGACTTTTGTTGACCATTCTGGTCATAGGTTTGATCTTTCTGATAACTCGAAATAATGAACCGAAGTCATCAGTAGTAACATCTCCAGATTGGATTGTGGTACCGAAAGGCTGGGAGGTAAATTGCCAAAAGAATGAAAATATGCCAGGCGGTTTTAATAGTGAAACATGCATAGTAGAAAGCATGTCGAAAAACGAAACGGCTGTTTTCCAAAGGTCATTGGGCAAATCGACAAATGACAACTCTTGTGATTCGTACGGTCTTGTTGTAGAACAGGTGAGAATGATTGATTTAGAACATACGGATAAGCAAAAACTTGCCGAGATTATTCTATACGACCAGGCGAACAATAATTACGAACCTCTGGTAATTGCAGTGTCGAGTAGCGCCAATATCAAACCGGGTGATGATAGATGTAATGTCTATCAATCGCAATCGTATAGCAAGCAGAAAATATATGCTGCAGTTTGGGGTCTGGCCCCTAATGGTGTTGCAGGTGAAAATGCGTTCAAAGTCGGCGATAGATGGATAACTCTTATGTCGCTTGATGATGTTAAGAAAGCTTTTCAGAGCGAAGGTTATTTAATTGCGGTTCAGATTATTTCGGATTCGCTTAGATAGTTCGTACAGTGCAATCCCTGTTGCTACCGAAACATTAAAGCTTTCTTTTCGCCCAAACATCGGGATTTCAATCAGATCATCGCAAACATCGCGCAATTCATCAGTCAAGCCGTGAACTTCCTCGCCAATCAAAAGTGCACTTTTAGTCGGTGGCGGATAATTTGGCAAAGGGACTGCGCGCGCATCTTGCTCTAAACCTACAACTTGGAATCCATCGTCCTTTAATTTCTTAATAAATTCGAAAACGTCCGACACAAATTCATATGGCACAATCGTTTCAGCACCTAGCGCGGTCTTGTGCAATTCCTTCGCCATTTTTGCGCGTACATGTGGTAATTGGTTCTCTGCATTCAGCGTTGTGCCGCTTAAAAATATTCGCAAAATGCCGAAACCCTCGCAGGTGCGAAAGATTGATCCAACATTAAGTACGCTGCGAATATTATGTACGACGACAATAATCTCGCGCCTGGGCTTTTCAAATTCTCGTGATTTCATACAATTATTTTACCAGATTTTGTCATCCTTAACTTGTTCCAGGATCTAATTTGTTAAGATAAATAATTGGATTCCGGATCGGGTATAGAATGGCAGGTGGTAGCGCCTTAGAAAGACTTATGCTAAAATGTAATCATGAAAAGGGTGGCAAATTAATGGACGAAGCTGAACGCCAAAGAAGATTCCGCGACGCTGACGAACAGAACACTGCGCGCCGCGCTGCGATTCTCGGTGCTCGCTATCGCGATATGCGCGGCGAAGAAGACATTATGCCGTTGGCCGAGGGTGTAATGGACGTGGCTGATATGTACAAATTCCGTATCGTTCCTCTGGTGGCCGGCAGCGAGGAGCGCGCAGCGATTTACGGCATCACGCTTAGCACGCCAGAATCACGGCTAAAGGAAATCAACGACGAAGCTGCGACCAAGGCCGAGAACGTCGGTTATTATCTAATTTCTGACAGTGCTTTTCGGGCGCTGATGCGGCGTTACGATCCGCCGCCCGAAGTCGTTTACAGTGACGTCCAAATTAGCGACAAAGGCAGCAGCCAAACAATTACCGAAGTCAGTCAAACTCTGGACGAGGTTCGCGCCGACGACATCTTGAATTATTTGATTTCACAGGCCGATAGCTTGGGCGCCAGCGATATTCACTTGGAAAACGAGCGCGGCGGTGTGCGGGTGCGCTTTCGAGTCGATGGTACGCTACACCCGATAGCAACTCTGACACATGACAAATACCGAATTTTATTTAGTTCAATTGCCAGTGCTGCCAACCTGTCAACCGCCAGTACCGAGGCTCAATCTGGTCATATTGTGCGCGAAATCTCTGAATTAACCAAGGGTTTCAGAACGGCCAGTCGGGCAAGTATCTTGAGCCAGCCAGTTAGTCCAACCGAGACCGGTACGTCCGACAACGAAAACGGCGAAGAAGATTTCCATGTTGGTGAAGAAGTCGAAATCCAAAACGAAAACGAAAATCCCGGGCAGCAAGAAAATCTCGAAAATCAAGAAACGTCGGATAATCTTAGCCAAGAAAGTCCAGTGGACCAGGGCTCTGCGGAAAACGCAAACGCAGCTAGCATCAACGATGGTCACCACACCTTGAACATGCGTATCGAAACCGTACCAACCAGTTACGGCCAAGACGCTGTGATTCGATTGTTTAATTTCCGCGCTGAAATGCTCGACATGGATTTCTTGGGTCTATCGGATGACGAAAAGGTCGAGCTGGAAGAAATCATTTCGCATCCGCGCGGCATGGTGATGGTTGTCGGTCCGACTGGCAGCGGTAAGTCAACCACGCTGTATTCTATTTTGAATGCTCTTAATCAGCCAACGCGTAAGCTTCTGACGCTGGAGGACCCGGTTGAATTCGATATTCCGGGCGTCAGCCAAATTCCGGTCGATACTTCGCATGGCCAGACTTTTGCTGACAATGTACGGACGATTCTGCGACTCGACCCCGACATCGTCATGGTCGGCGAGATTCGTGATGAAGATACGGCCCGCACGGCGATTCAGGCGGCGATCACAGGGCATCTGTTGCTGGCGACTTTCCACGCGCAGGACGCAGCAGCAGCCTTTTCACGCATGATTGATATGATTGGTATTAATCCAGTATTTGCGACAGCGATTCGACTGGTCATCGGCCAGAGATTGGTACGAAAGTTAGACGACGCAACAAAGATAGAATACGCGGCCGACGAATCAGAGAAAAAGTGGATTCGCGAAGCCCTGTCCGGTTTACCGAAAAAAGCCCTTAATCTATTACCAGATGACGTCCGTGACGAAAGCGGCGAACTGAACTTGGACAATCTGAAGCTATGGAAGCCCGGTACATCGGCCGAAAACCCGTTTGGTTTTCATGGTCGCACGGTCCTGATGGAGCAGTTGATAGTAAATGACGAAATCGCCGGATTCCTGCGCGGTGACGTCGCCGATGTTTCAACCCCGGCCATTGAAAAATCTGCCCGCGGGCAGGGCATGGTCACTATGTTGCAAAAGGGCGTGCTGAAGGCGTTACATGGTGAAACTACGCTGGACGAGGTGAGCAGCGTACTGTAGGGTACTCACCGGATAACATCAGCCACAGTTTCAACCAGGTTCGGGGCAAAGACCGATGGGATAATTTCATTAACAGTTGGGTTCTCAACCAAGCCGGCAATAGCCTCAGCTGCGGCGATCTTGTGCTCGCCGGTGATTTTCTTGACGCCATGGTCCAGTGCGCCACGGAAGATTCCTGGGAAGGCCAGCGCGTTGTTAACCTGATTAGGGAAGTCGCTGCGGCCGGTTGCCACGATCGCTGCGCCGGCTTGCTTGGCGACGTCCGGCATTATTTCTGGGTCGGGATTGGCCAGCGCGAAAATGATCGGATCGGAATTCATTGTTTTGATCATATCAGGCGTTAAAATACCTGGTGCGCTGACGCCGACAAAAATATCCGCATCCTTAACCGCATCTGTTAACGTTCCAGAAACATCGCCGGCGATTGTTCCTTCGTCTAGTAATTGTTTCTTAATCGGGTTCAAATCATCGCGACCAGAAGAAATCATGCCACGCGAATCAACTGCGTGAATCGTCAAACCTGGTGCGTATTCTTTCAATAATCTCATAATCGCGACGCCTGCTGCGCCGACGCCACTAAAGACTGCCCGTGACGAGTTCAAATCGCGTCCTAAAATGTTTTCGGCATTAATTAGCCCGGCCAACGTCACGATTGCTGTGCCGTGTTGGTCGTCGTGCATTACCGGAATATCCAATTCGTTTTTCAATCGTTCTTCAACTTCGAAGCACTTCGGAGCGGAAATGTCCTCCAGATTAATTCCGCCAAAACTCGGCGCGATAGCCTTGACCGCGGCAATAATCTCGTCTGGTTCATGTACATCCAATACGATCGGTACAGCGTCTACATTCGCGAAGTGTTTAAATAACAAGGCCTTGCCCTCCATAACCGGCATGCTGGCGCGTGGCCCGATATCGCCGAGACCTAACACTGCCGAGCCGTCGGAAATCACCGCAACCAGGTTATTCGTCCAAGTATAAACCGGCATTTTGTCCGGATGTGCGGCAATTTCGCGGCATACCGCCGCCACGCCCGGCGTGTAATAGGCCGACAGTTTATCGCGGTCGAGTTGCGAGCCATCGCGCAATTTCAACGTAATTTTGCCTCCGTACTGTTTGTGCAGATCTAGTGCTAGTTGATCGTAATTCATGATTCCTCCTTAGGTTACTGTACATTATAGCAGGTTTTTGTATTGTGTGACTTGACCTAACGATAGTTATAGTGTATGGTATTCATTATTATGACAGGTATAATGAAGACAGATCTCGGCAGAGGAAGAGCGCCTGATACTACCAGTAGATTCTCGCACACAATCCTATCACCAAATCACATAACTTTACCTGAGTTCCTTGATGCCGCAAAACGGCGTCTGGGCGAGACTGCTGCAGCTATATGCCCGCTTGTTTTGGGCATAAGAAGCAGCAAACGATACAAGAATGGCTTCCCAGTTACTCAAGTGCCTGCTATTGTTCGTTGGGTAACCGGCAACTACAGTAGCACTGGTATCACTGCTTCAGATGTCAGAGCGCGCGTTAGAACCACGCTTGCCAGACAAGGTTGCACCACTTGCGATATAGAATGTCCAGTAAAAACAGCTGTAAACTATGGCAAAAAATAATGCATGCTACAGCTTTGCAAAAACAAAATAATATGCTACAATGTCCCACATAGAAAATCTCTAACCATTTTTAGGAGTGAAATGAGCGATTTAATTAAGTCAATTACTGATGCACAGAAGAAAGCCAAAGTTGTCGACGTCCGCAGTGGTGATACTGTGCGCGTGTACCAAAAAATTAAAGAAGGCAGCAAAACTCGTATCCAGATGTTCGAAGGCGTCGTGATTCGCACCGACCGCAAAAATTCACTGGATAGCCGCATCACCGTGCGAAAAATCACCTCTGGCATTGGCGTCGAGAAATCATATCTGTTACATTCACCACTCGTAGAAAAAGTCGAAGTCATCAAACGCGGTAAAGTCCGACGCAACTACTTGACATTCCTGCGCGACCGGGCTGGCAAGTCAGCACGTTTGGTTGGTAAAGATTTTGACAAATCAATCAACGACATCCGCGACGAAAAGGCTGAAGCCGAAGCAGCCAAAATGAAAGAAGAGGCCAAAGTCGCTGCCGAAGCAAAAGCAGCCGAAAAAGCCGCCGAAGAGGCCGAGCTGGAGAAAAAGCAGGCCGAGGTCGAGGCTGCACACAAGGCAAACGCGTAGGGATCTCTCCCCATGCCCCAAAGACCAGGATATGCGAATTATTACAGACCAAAAGACGATGGTCGCGAACAGCTATGTACAAAATGTGGCCAGTGCTGCCTAGCGAGAGTATCGTTTTATGACAAAAACGGCACGATTGTAATCGTCACAGATCCGGCCATTGGCTGTAAGTATTTATCAGATGATAGAAGCTGTTCGGTCTACGAACGTCGATTTGACCCCGATATTGACATGCCTTGCTTGCCTATAGATATCGCAGTTGAAAGATTTCCAGAACAGATTCCGCAGGGCTGTCCGTATTTGCCAACTGATTTTTCTGGAGCTATTATGCCCAAAGATGAAACCGAATTTTGGGATATCATGACAGTTGCCGGCGCCGATCCGCTCGAGGTATTATCATATAGACAGAAAATGCTCGAGAGCGGTTTGTGGCGTCAGATGTAAATAAATATTTGCAACGAGTGTTATAATCTCATCATGAGTTTAATCCTTGGCATAGACGAAGTCGGTCGCGGCGCTTGGGCCGGGCCATTGGTGGTTGGCGCGGTAGCCTTTGACGACGAGCTGGCGACCCGTCATCCCGAGCTGGTTTCGGGATCCGGCAAATTAAAAGATAGCAAACAATTGTCCAAAATACAGCGCGAAACTTTATCCTTACAGATTAAAAGCTCGGCCATTGCTGTCGGCATCGGCTGGGTGGATGCTGCGTCCTTGGACAAAATCGGCTTGAGCCAGGCGTTGAAACTGGCGACCGTGCGTGCTTTTTCTCACATTCCGCCCGACATTTGCGACCAAATTGACCAGATTGTCATCGACGGCACAATAAAGCTGATCGACGATCCGCGCGTTATTACTTTGGTCAAGGCTGACGCCAAAATTTCCGCTGTTTCCGCTGGTGCTATCGCCGCCAAAGTGGCTCGCGATTCTTACATGGCGCAACTCGGTCGAGCTTTTCCAAATTACGGGTTTGCAACCCATGTTGGCTACGGCACATCGACGCACAAAGAACAACTGACAAAGTACGGCCCAATCGACGGTATACATCGGGCTAGTTTCGCGCCGATTCGACAAATTCTGGAACGCTCGCGCTTTGACCTTTCACGAGGCGTTGCTGGTAACACTTCCCGTGATGTCCGAACGCAAGCTGCCCAGAAAATAAACCAAACCGCCGGGCGCATCGCCGAAAACGCCGCCGCCGAATTCTTAAAAAACAGAGGCCACCAAATCATCGCTCAAAACTGGCGTACCAAATTCTGCGAAATTGACATCATTTCAGCGTATCGCCGGACGATTTACTTCACAGAAGTAAAATATCGCAAAAATGCGCGACACGGTGATGGCCTGGCAGCAATCACACCAAAAAAGCTAGCGCAAATGCGTAAGGCAGCAGAAATCTTCTTAACAACACGGGCTGAATTTATCAACAATTTCAATCCTCAAATCTCGGTCATCTCTCTTTGCAATAATCCACCCAAAGTCGATAATTATCTCGAGAGTATCGTTTAGATTTCTTCTTGAACTGAACTTCTGCCTATAGTTAAAGTTTTTCAAAAACTGCATTTTTATCACGTTCGATCCACTCAACCCGTGTCGCAATATCAACATGTCCGACATCAATAGATCGAGCCAAGGCCAGTTCGCTTCTCATTGATGCAAAAAATTCATCAAACTCATGTAATTCTCCGGCGGTGCGCAGGCGCGATCCGGCATAGCGCGGGAATCTGTCGTAGCTCATATCGCCTTTGTAGGTTTTTTCAATCCACGACCAATTGTCGCGACACCATTGCCAAATTTTAGTGCGAGCGTGTCGATTGCCGAGCAAATAAACGAACCAATAGAACAAATCTTGCGGACGAACGACATCGGTCAGTGCCAATTGACGAATCAGGCGATCGATTTGCTCTTGGCTCCGCGATGCCGTCAGGCCGACGCAAACGTCTTGCTTCAGATCGGCGTCGTTGGTCGATTTGTATATGTCAACCAGATAGGCGAATGTTTCGTCGTCGCCAAATTTGACTGCTGTACCCAGAATGACGGGCCTAAGGTCACCAGTAATACCGGTCAGGTTGTGGCGATGTTTATCGAATTCTTCCAAACAGGCGGCCAAAGCAGTTTTATCCTCAGAATATATCATGTGCGAGATAATCGTTGGTCGAAGTTTGGTCGCGTTGTCGTCATCGTTCTTGCGCGGCTTGACACCGAGTTTTTTAAATGAGGGGCGAGCAATATTGCCAACCAGCTTCTTCAATTCTGCTTCGGACTTTTCGTCTTCTTCTACAAACATTTTTAAATCCGCAATCAACAAACTAATCGCATCCCAAACCGCCCACGAGGTTTCACCGTCAACGGCGCGCAAAGTATCAATCGTGTCAGCCGTCGACATCCGACCAGCACGGGTCAACAATGTCATTTCGTTTAGCAATTTCAGCCGGTCGGTCTCTGCCATGTCGGCAAATCGCGAGTTTAATTGATTTCGCAAAGTGTCGTCATAATTTACAATGTAATGTGTTGTTTCGTCCATATTTAATTGAAAATTCTTAAGGTCAAAGTATTTGAAAGATATTTTTTCATTCGTCATCAACTTTGGCGCGTTCTTATCTGAAGAAAACAACGGGATCGGCCAAAGAGTAGTATCAGTTTTTTCGCCCGTCGATAAAAATCGCTCTTGATGCAAAGTAATTTTATCGTCGGACAAAGATGCGCTAACGACCGGATAGCCAGGTTGCGTTAGCCATGGCGTCATCAAACTGGCGATGTCCTGGTCCGAGGCTTTGTTCAAGCAATTCCATAGGTCGTCTGCTTTGGTATTCTGGTAGGCAAACTTTCTGAAATAACTCTGTAGTCCGGCGCGAAAGGCTTTTTCGCCGATGTGGGCCCGCAGCATTTTCAACAGCCGTTCGCCCTTGGCATACACAATCGCCGGATCAAACAGTGTCGAAATCTCGTCCGGGTGATGAACATCCTGTTGGACTGGCTGCACGCCCGGCAATGCGTCACGGCGCATGGCCGACACAACTTCGTTGGTCTCGTATGTTAGCCACATGTTCCAATCGGGATATAGCGCGTCGCTGCAAACATGTTCCATCAGGCTGGCGAAACTCTCGTTCAGCCAGAGATCGTTCCACCATTTCATCGTCACCAGGTTGCCGAACCATTGGTGACTAAGTTCGTGGGCGATGACGGTGGCGATATATTGTTTGGTCGAGAGACCCGCGGTCTTGCCGGCCAGTAGCGCTGTTTCGCGGTAAGTCACCAGGCCCCAGTTTTCCATGGCGCCAGCACTGAAATCCGGCAATGCTACGTGGTCGGATTTTGGCAAAGGATAATCGACACCGAAATAATCTTCATAGAAGTCTATCGCACGCACGGCTGTGTCGAGTGCAAAGTCCAGCGAATCGGGCGATTGCGTAGGGGTCGCATAAACGTTGACCTCGACGCCGCGCTTGGTGCGGGCGGTTTTCTTATGCAAATCTCCTACTACGAAAGCCAACAAATACGGCGACATTTTGGGGGTAGTTTGGAAAGTGACGTGGCCGTCGTCTTCTGTCTCGATTGGCATGTTGCTTAGAACCTGACACTGCGTCGCGGTGTTAATCTGCAACGAAAACTGCGCTTTGGCTGCTGGCTCATCAACGCACGGGAAAACTTCACGCGCAAAGTGACTTTCGAACTGTGTCGCCAGCATAATTTTCTGCTCACCGTTTTCGTTGTAGTGGCACTCGTACAGGCCGTGCATGTCAGTCGGATTGATCGTGCCAATGAATTCCAATACGACAACAGTGTCACATGTTTCGCCCCAACGCTTTTTGATTTCCTCCAATTGATCAGCCGTTAGTTTCTTTTCTTCGGCTGGTCGCAGTTCGATTTCGTCGTTTTCTAGCTCGATAATTTTTGCATCAGAATAATTGACTTTTGCAGAAATTATTTTCAAGCCTTTGCTATGCAGCCGCACTAATTTGCCGACTTTAACGCCGTGGATAAACAATTGCCCGCTGAATTCGCGTTGCCCTGGCCGCGCATCCAGACTCAGCATATACCCGACCGGCCGGAAAAAGTTGATAAGTTGGTTCACAGATTTTGTCATAATGCGACCATTGTACCACGTCTCAGTCGATCAGATTGTTGTCTTTCAGATCCTTGACAATCAATTTGCCGGTTTCGGTCAGCGTGTCGTAAACCGAAAAATCTAAATAAGCGATTTCCTCGATTTCCGACGTTGGCTGCGGCTGACCAGTGAACTCAGCCATGTAAAATTTGATGCGAACGAAAGCATGATCGGGTTTACCGTGAGCATGTGCCGCGAAAGTCTTATAATAAGAAATCGTATCGGGCAGGATGTCAACGTCGAGTTCTTCCTTGATTTCGCGAATCAAAGTCTCCGCGTCGGTTTCGTTGCCTTCGCGTTTACCACCCGGCGTGAAAAAAGTATCCTTACCATAAGAACGAGTATGTAGCATTCGGCGATTCTTCAGATAAACCAAGGCGACTTTGTCGATATATTCGCGTTTCATGTTTAAATTATACCACTTGCGCAAAAAAACTTTTTCCTATATAATGTAAACGAATCCGGCCGCCACAGGTCGGTTATTTTAATAAAAGGAGTAATATATGGAAGACTTAAACCTCAAACAACTCGCTACCGCAGTCCACGCCATCGCCGAGGAAAAGAATCTGCCAGAGGACGTCGTGCTCGACGTCGTCCAGCAGGCCATCGCCGCGGCCTGGCGACGCGACAACGGCGATCGCGATCTGAACGTCCGTGCCATCCTGAACCAACAGAACGGCACGGCCAAAGTCATCGTCCACTACGACGTCGTCGAAGAACCAGAAAACGGCGGTCAGCTGAGCCTGGAAGAGGCCAAAAAGTTGGATAAGAAAGCCCTGATCAACGGCGTCATCGAACAAGAACACGAAGCCACCAGCTTTGGCCGCGTCGCCGCGCAAACCGCCAAACAGGTTTTGGTGCAAAAGTTGCGCGAAGCCGAGCGCGAAGTCGTCGCCAAACAGTTTGACGACAAAATCGGCCAGATCCTGACCGGCACCGTCGCTCGCGTCGAACCGCGCGTCGTTCGCATCGAACTGGGCCGCGGCGAAGGCATCATGCCGGCCTCTGAGCAAATCCCGGGTGAAAGATTAATGGTCGGCTCCCGCGTCAAAGTCCTATTGAAAGAAATCGATCGCGAATCCGGCCGCGGCCCGACACTATTGCTGTCGCGGGCTGATCCGAACTTTGTCAGGATTCTCTTCATGCAAGAAGTCCCAGAGGTCGAAACCGGCGCCGTCGAAATCAAAGGCGTCGCCCGCGAAGCCGGCCGCCGCACCAAACTGGCCGTCAGTTCGTCAGCCCCGGGCGTCGATCCGGTTGGCACGTTCGTCGGCGCCAAGGGCGTCCGCGTCCAGGCCGTCATGAACGAAATCGGCGACGCCGAGAAAATCGACATCATCACGTGGGACGCCGACACCAAAAACTTTATCGCGAACGCCCTGTCGCCGGCCGAAATCAGCCGCATCGACATCGACGACTCCGATCCCGCGGCCAAAAAAGCCACTGTCTACGTCAACGAGAGCCAGCAGTCTGTTGCCATCGGCAAACAAGGGCAGAACGTGCGATTGGCTTCGCAGTTGACCGGGTATGAACTCGACATCGCGACGGAGGAATAAATGGCGATCAAAATCTTTCTAACCGGTGGTACGATTGATAAACATTACGTCGACACGAAAGAAGTGTTCGATTTCGCTGAAACCCACATCAATGCTTTGTTGCGACAGGGCCGAAGCACTGTGCCGACCGAGATCGAACAGCTTATGCTGGTAGACAACAACGATATGACCGACGAAGGCCGCGCGAAAATTTTGGCTGCTTGCCAAAATGAACTGAGCGACAAGATTATCATTGTCCACGGCACTAGCACGATGACCGAAACCGGCGAAATCCTTGGTCGGTCTGATATGTCGAGCAAAACAATCGTGCTGGTTGGCGCGGAAATTCCGGCCGAATTGACCCATTCTGACGCGTCGTTTAATCTAGGTGCGGCGGTTAGCGCCGTGCAGTTGCTCGATAGCGGTGTTTATATTGTCATGAACGGGCAAATCTTTTCTTGGAATAATGTCAAGAAAGATACCGAAAGATATCAGTTTGTCGCAACAGAATAGTTGACAAATTATGGGGGGGGGTATAATGCCTAATGAAAATTAAGGAGGTTCTATGAAATTTGGCAAGTTGAATTTCTCAGATGTTAGTAACCATTTTGACCTGGTGGCAGAATCGGTTGAGCGGAGTGTCAAAAAGAATAACTTGAAAGACGTCTTAGTCGCGGAAATCGACCCTGATCTGGCGGATACAGCAGCCTTCTGTGCCAGATACGGCGTCGCGCAAAAAGACGGCGCCAATTGCGTCATCGTTAAAGCAATTCGCGGTGAGAGAACTTGGTTCGCGGCCGTGCTAGTTGACGGCGATTCGCGGGCCGACATCAATGGCGTTGTGCGGAAACATTTGGACGCACGCAAGATCTCTTTCGCACCGATGGATGAGGCGGTCGAGCTGACCGGCATGGAATTTGGCGGAATCACACCAATTGGCCTGCCGAACGACTGGTCAATTTTGGTTGATGAGGCAGTTGCGAAATTGCCGCACGCCATTATCGGTTCAGGTGTCCGCAAATCGAAATTGCTGGTCAGCGGCGAATTGTTAACCAGTTTGCCAAACGCTACTGTATTGGATTTAGTAAAAAAGTAAATATTACTAAAATTGACGTTTAGCACTCCTTGACATGGAGTGCTAATTTGTTAAAATGGTATATGCACGAAAATTGTAAAAGTTTTCTTCAGGAGTATAAGTTTCTATGGAATTCAGCAAGAGATTAACTGATAACGCACGCGATGTTCTGGCCTCGGCCGAGCTGTTTGCGCGTAGCAACGGATCGGCCTATGTCGGCACGGAGCATTTGTTATTGGGCATTCTCAGTCAGCAATCTTCGATCGGATCGCGGGTTTTAACCTCGGCGGCGGTCGATCTGGAGAAGGTTAAGGCCGCGTTGAAACTGACTGCGACTTCACCAGAGGTTCTATTGACTCCAACCAAAGGTTTTTCTGAAACGGCCAAACTAACCCTGCGCATGTCAGTCGATCTGGCGGGAGAATTTCATCAGGATTACTGCGGCACCGAGCATATTTTATTCAGCCTGCTTAATCAGAAAAGTTCGCGTGCCGCAACAACTTTAATCGATCTGGGCGTCGATATAGAGGCAATTCTTTCTGAATTAGAAGGCTACCTGGAACGTCAACATGACGACTTTCATAATGCGCAGGAAGAATTAGCAAAGGGCCGGCCCGAGCGCCAAACTCGCGGATCATTCCTGAACAAGTTTTCGCGAGATTTGATAGCCGCGGCCAAAAATCAAGAACTCGACCCAGTCGTCGGTCGCGAAAAAGAAGTAGAACGCCTCATCACGATCCTATCAAGGCGCACCAAAAACAACCCCGTCCTAATCGGCGAGGCCGGCGTCGGCAAAACCGCAATCGTCGAGGGCTTGGCGCAGAAAATAACCAGTGGCGAAGCACCTGATCACTTGCTAAACAAGAAAGTCCTGCAGCTCGATCTGGCTGCCATGGTTGCCGGCACCAAATATCGCGGCGAGTTCGAGGAACGCCTGAAGCGTGTCCTCGACGAAGTTAAATTCAATCGAAACCTGCTTATTTTCATCGACGAACTGCACTTACTGATGGGCGCTGGCTCGGCTGAGGGCGCGATGGACGCGGCCAATCTGCTGAAACCGTCGCTGGCGCGCGGTGATTTCCGTCTGATAGGCGCCACAACCCTTGATGAATATCGAAAGAGTGTCGAAAAGGACGCGGCGCTGACTCGACGTTTACAGACTATCATTGTCGAACCACCGAATGCACGCGATACTGAGAAAGTCTTAAAGGGCCTAAAGGAACAATACGAAAATCATCATAATGTAAAGCTGACGAACAAGGTTATCACCGAGGCCGTTCGCCTTTCCGAAAGATATTTGCCAGAACGTCAACAACCCGATAAGGCTCTTGATGTTATTGATGAAGCGGCAGCACGATTGCAGATCAAAAATCGCACTAACGGCCGACCGACCGAGCTAAAGGATTTTACGAATGAACTGAAAAACTTAACAGAGAAAATGGAAGACGCAGTTAGCAAAGAAGACTACGAACGCGCCGCACTCTACAAAATGCGCATCAGCCGGTTGAACGAAAAAATCGCCGAAATCGAAAAATCTCCAACTGAGAATGGTCGACCGACACTGAAACTTGACGACATCGCGGCCGCTGTCAGCGTCATGACCGGTGTCCCGCTGGAGCAGCTGCAGAGAACCGAAGCCACCAAACTGGCCAACCTTGAAAAACATTTGAGCAAGAAAATCATCGGGCAGAAACGCGCCATCAATGCCGTAGCGCAAGCAATCCGCCGCGGCCGTATCGGAATCGCGGATGGCAAAAGGCCGACCGGATCGTTCATTTTCCTTGGCCCAACTGGGGTAGGAAAAACCGAGCTAGCAAGAGTTCTGGCGCAGGAAGTCTTTGGTTCGGAAAAAAACCTCATCAAAATCGACATGAGCGAATTCAGCGAAAAGCACACTGCGTCGCGACTGGTCGGCGCGCCGGCCGGCTACGTCGGCTACGAAGACGGCGGCGGCCTGACCGAGAAAATTCGTCGTCAGCCTTATTCGGTGGTTTTGTTCGACGAAATCGAGAAGGCCCATCCGAGCATCTTCAATTTGTTATTGCAGATTCTGGAGGACGGTCATTTGACCGATGGCCATGGGCGAGTTGTGGACTTTTCTAATACCGTTGTTATTTTAACGTCGAATATTGGGACGGAGAAGTTGGTGCAGGAAAAACTAGGATTTGGCAGCATTGTCGCCGAAACGAACGAGTCAAACCTTTACTTACGCGCGACTCTTTCGGACGGCGAAAGTGTCAGCGGCAAGCCCCGTAACGACGGGCGCTTGGCGCGGCGCGCAAGTAAGAGTTTGATGAGTGATAACAGCATGGCGACCAAAGCCCTCCGCGACCTAATGCGCCCCGAACTATTGAATCGCTTCGATGCAATAATCACCTTTGACAACCTAACTCACGCCGAAGTCAGCCAAATCCTTGACCTGATGATCGAAGACCTGAACCAACGCTTGGCCAGCAAGGGCGTAGCTGTCGTGATAGGTCTGACTGCCAAACGCTGGTTGCTAGCCCGTGGCTACGATCCGAAATTTGGCGCCCGTCCACTTCGTCGAACAATCCAAAACGAATTAGAGAACCTAATCGCCGAAGGGCTCATTGATAGGCAATATAGAAAAGGCGATATAATACGTGCTTCTGTCAAAAACAATGAAATTACGTTAAACAAACTTTACGAAAAAAATCAAACTATCTCGACAAAACTCACAAAAGCCTAATTCGCCCTCTTCCAAAAGTAAACTGTGACGTATGGCTGAACATTATTGTGTGCACCACCTCCTCCGGAAAAACCAGTTCCACCATAACCCTGCATATTTAGACTGCCGCCAACATTTATGGTGTTAGCACCTACGCCGCCACTTACGTAATGAAGGATCGTCGTGCTTTGGCCTGCGACCGGGTAAGGCGGATGATTATGATTCGGCATCTCGGCTATTATCAAAGTATGCGCTGATTCGCCACCCAGTTCCTCGACCGTAGTTCGATTAATCGCGCCTGCTGTTGTATTGCCAAAGGTCGTGTCTGTGTTTGCGTCATTTGATCCTATGCCCAATAGTGTTCGTCCCTGCCCAAATTGCACCCAGGTTCCGCCGCCTAGTGTAGTCGATGGGCTAGTGTTCGTGATTGAGATATAGATTGATCCCACTGGATAAGAATCTAGCGGGGTTTTGATATCCAGCGCAGTTTGAGCATCGGTTAAAGTGCAAGCACCAGTCCCGCCCTTACTAACCGGTAGGCAAGTCCCCGTAGCAGGACCAGCCAGACTGGGCATCATAAAAGAAAACACCAGGCTAACCACAGCCACAACAGAGAGACCAACAACAGCAACCCTAACCCTTCGAGCCTGTCTACTGAATTGTCTATTTAATTTCTCAAACTGGACTTGCAGATCATTGCTCTCTGTTATAGGGGGAGGGCAGCCCTTTCTCATAGTTTGATTATATTGGTTTTGGTTTCTCAAGTCAAGACAGGAACGAACAGGGGTTAGCGCAGAGTAAGAAGTTGCGTCCGACTCTAATAAATTGTAAAATAAAAAGATGACCGACCAACAGCGCCGCCTGTCGCGCCGATATATCATTTACCGATTCATGACCGATCTGTGGTTTATCAACGCGGTCTGGCTGTATTTCTTTCGCCTGTTCATCACCGATCAACAGATCGGGATTTTGGATGGGATAACTTCTATGATTGGTCTGTTGGCCATGATTCCGTCGGGTGCGCTGGCTGACAAATTTGGCCGCGACAAAATTGTTCGTCTAGGCTGGATCCTTGTCGGGGGGGGGTATCTGGTGCAGGCGGCGGGCAGCAGTTACACGCCGTTCTTTGTTGGCCAGACAATACTGATCGTCGGTTTGTCGTTAGCTGCGGGCGCCGACGAAGCGCTTTTCTTTGACAAATTGAAGTTCAAGAAACAGTCGACCCACTGGCGAAAATTGGTTACGCGCGGCACGCAGGCTTCGCTGGTCGCTCTGTTGGTCGCGGTGCTGGTTGGTGGCTTTATGTATTCGATCCATCCGCGCTTGCCATTTGTTTTGACCGGTTTAGCATTTATTGGTGCGACACTGTTGATCTGGTCGATCAAGGATGACCGGCCAAAGAAATCCCGTCAAAAACTTCTGCCCGAACTAAAGGATTATCTGCATGATATCCGCACCGGCTTCGCGCAATTTCGTCTGCCGAAGTTGTGGTTGTACGTGCCGTTCATCCTGACAGTGCAGGGGCTTTTCTACGCGGTGGGCTATGGAATGTTGCGACTGGTGCTGATGGATCGCTTTACCTTTGATCCACTCTGGGGATCGGTGGTCATCGCCAGTTGTATCATCATCACGATGGGGCTGCTGTCGTGTATGCATAAAAACGCCGACAGATTGAGCGAAAAGAAGGTTCTGACGCTGATCGGCCTATCCGCGGCGGCCGGCCTGTTATTGTCGATTGCCAATATCGGGCTGTGGGGATATTTCGTGATTCTGATATTATACGCCGGCGACCGTATTCTCGAGCCATTCATGAGCGAAATTCTAAACAATCGTTCGCCGGAGAATCAACGCGCCACAGTGTTGTCTGTCGCGTCATTTCTAAAGTCGTTGCCGTATGTGGCGCTGGCGCCGATCATCGGTTATCTGAACATGCATGGTAACCTTTGGATCTTCTTAATAATCTGGCCAATCTTGATCGTAGCGTCTATCGTGCTGTATCTGTTGCTAAAGAAGCGCGATTCGCATGTAGACTTTACGGATTGATCTGGATATAATGGACACAATGAAACTATACCGATTTTCTCCTATCCAAAATCAGGATGAATTGTTAGAGGCAATACGATACATTCATTTTGCCTGTTATAAACTGTGCAAACAATCATTCGGCAGGTATTTGCCAAACGCCGGTAATATCGGCGTCTTTTGCCATTACGAAGAAGAATACACTCGACTGGTAGAAATGCAAAAGCAGATGACAAAATCGTCTGACGATCCAGAACAAAAATATTTCGAGCTACACGAACCCATTGTAGTTCCCGCACGGGACGACGTGCCGGAAACGACCTATACACACCTATATATTCGCAGGTTCGATATTTATCGGGCGCAAGTCGGCGATCTTGATTTCTACTTGGAACAGGCAGAGTATGACAAGCTCAAACAGTCGCTGATCGACGGCGAAAATATAAAAGGCGCGAGAATCTTCCCGCGCAACGATTTGGATATGATCGAATTGTACGACCCGGATATCGACGCGCTTGGGTATGTCAACCCAAACGCGGCAAACGAATGGGTGA
>WRLL01000017.1 GCA_009777625.1 Candidatus Saccharimonadota bacterium | reverse complement strand
AAATTGCACTGGCTGCGATT
This sequence comes from Candidatus Saccharimonadota bacterium, assembly GCA_009777625.1. Taxonomy (GTDB): domain Bacteria; phylum Patescibacteriota; class Saccharimonadia; order Saccharimonadales; family Saccharimonadaceae; genus WRLL01. The sequence goes on along the minus strand of WRLL01000017.1, from coordinate 21,361 downwards.
TCACCCGGTACAATCAGCGGATAGAATTCCGCCCATTCGTAAACATCACCACAATGCTGACCGACCAAAACTGCATGAGTCTTCTTTGCTGCATAAACGGCCATCAAACCAAGCTGGTTTGGGGTAAAAAATGTGATGACATCAAGTTTCAACTCGCGAATTTTCTTAAGTAAGCTTAATGGAAAAAACAACGCGAACTGAACATCGCCCTGAATCGCTGGAACGCGTAACACATGGTCCTCGTCAGGTAATTTATTGCGAAGAATCCCTCCGTCAGAACAAACAATGAAAACTTCATGGCCCAAGTCTTCCAGCTCGCGGCGCGCTACGTCTACAACGTGCGTAATGCCATTCATCGTCGGATAATACGTATCAGAAAAAAGCCCAATTCGCATAAGGATATTTTAGCAGATTTTATAAAAATTGAAAAGCTTCATATCCATTGTTCTACCACATGACTAGAAATAAATGAGACTATTTCTTCAAAATATCGTGATAGAACCCCACGAGTTTCTCGGTCATTTCTTTTGAATCATACTTTTCGGCTAGTTTTGCAGAGTTGGCGCGCCATTTCTCGTAGAATTTCTGGTCATTTTTTAAGCGCTTAATCGAATCAACAAAAGTGTTTTCGTTGCCACGCAACACTAAATCTCCGAATGTCGCGTCGTAGTCATGAATATCACGCACTACGATTGGCAGGCCTGACGCGGCGCCTTCGACAACGGCCAGCCCAAAGGTTTCCTGTGCCGATGGCATGAACATTGCATCGGCTGCACGCATATACCGACCAGCCTGATTTAGTGGAATAACATTGGTAACCCGCAGGTTCTTTGGGGGGCTCTTCATCATTTTGTTAAGGTTCAAGAAATCCGCGCCGGCTGCCTTGAAAGGAATCCCACCGATCCAAACAAATTGGATTTCCGGCATTTTTTTTGCAATTGCCACAAAGGTGTCAAATTTTTTTCGCGGTTGGATTTGCCCATTGCCCACGACGATAAATTTATCTACAGGCAGTTTTAATTCTTCCCGAAACCTGGATTTTTGTGCCCGAGACGTTTGATATTTGCTAGTATCGATCGAGTTTTCTAGGATCTCGATCTGTGATCGCACGCCCATTTTTTTTAACTCGTCACGAGTATAGGGCGAGACTGCAATCACCAGATCGGCACGATTGTAAAACCAACGTAAATAAGGTTTGAAAAATGGCAGCCACCAGCGCGCGCCAACGATTGACCCGACTAGGCTGTCGGGCACAATATGCGCACTAACAACCTTTTTGCCGCCGTGACGCGAGATAAGTCTCCGAAAAGAAAACGAACCGACGGTATGAATGTGCGTTATGTCAGCGTTGCTTTGTGGTCTGGCATTTGCAAGCAATTCGACCTTGGGCAAGGATTCCAAGCTGTCGCGCATCTCTAGGTACGCCGTGTGGACACCGTGGCCCTGTAGGGTGAAGTCACTTTCCGAAACTATGTTAACGCGGAACTTCTTCATCGTGTGGCTATTATACTATACTACGCGTTATTGTCTTTATTTCGAGAACCGAGCAAGCTCGACTCTCTGCTCGCAATATCACAATTAATAACAAGTGTTAATGGTATAATTGACCCATGGCTAAGAAACCGACTCGCCGTGGCCACAAAACCACAGCTAACAGGCTTGGTGCGCAGATTATCAATCGCCGCGCCAGTTTTGACTATGAGCTGGGCGATATTCTGACTGTTGGGTTGCAGCTGACTGGTGCCGAAACCAAGGCAGCACGCCTGGGCCATGTTCAATTGCGGGGTTCTTATGTTACGCCAAAGGAAAATTCGGTTACCAAGAAAGCCGAACTTTATCTAATCAACGCGTCATTTTCGATTGCCACCAACGTCCCGAAAAGTTCCGGCGAAAAACCGACTACAGTTGACACTCGTGCACGGAAAATCCTCGCTAAAAGAAAGGAAATTGATCGATTGGCCATGGCCCGCGCTAGTGGTCAAACTATCATTCCGACCAAGTTGTTGACTAATGGCCACTACATTAAATTGGTCATTGCGCTTGGCAAAGGCAAGAAAAATTACGACAAACGCGCGAGCATTCGTCGTCGTGACACCGAACGCGATAATGCCAAATTCTTAAAAAGACTCTGAACTATTACTTTTTTGGAAAACATGCTAAACTATTGATGTAAATTTAACCTTAAGGAGAATTATGTCACCTGACGAGAAATCCCCCGAAAAACCGAAAGCAGAACCTGCATCCGTGGCGGCCGAACAGCCACAGGACCAATCGCAAAACGTTCAACATGTTGTTCAACAAAAATCGCTTTCTGGTGTAGGCGGCTGGTTGATCTTTTGGATGATTGTCTTTGGTCTATACAGCGTTAGTTTTCTTATGTTGTTCTTTGTCTTCTTGGCTGGGACCGTCGAAAGCGGTTTGCCCAGTGGCGCATCCGGCGCTTTGGCTGTCGAAACAATGATCTTTGGCGTGTTGATCACGGCAGCCTATATCATCAGCACGATTTTGATTGCTATGCAGAAAAAGCTGGCAAAGTTAATGTCACTAATCTCGATATGGCTAACGGCGCTTTATCTTATGGTTATCAGCGTTACTAGTATGGTGGCGCAGTTCTGCACCACTAGTTACTGGACTGGCGTTGAAACCTGTAAAGGCATTGGTGCGAGCGGTGTGATCATGTTGATCTTTGTGATTATCGCTGCGCTGATTTACGCTGGTTTGACTTCGATGTACTTCTTTATGAGCAAACGTGTCAAGGCAACCTTAGTCAAATAATTTTTCGAAGGATAATGGAGCCGTCGCAGATTTGCGGCGGCTTTCTGGTTTTGTTTATGCTAGAATAGGAAACATGGAACCCATAGATTCATTAATCATCAGCCTGATGGCTGCCATTCTATTGGCGCTGGTTAGCCTGCCTTTTATACTAAAAAAATCACGTTCAACCGATCAGGCAACTGAAAAATTCCTGCAAAACGACCTAGCTAATCTGCGGCGCGACGTTGGTGCGCTGTCTGATAATTTGCGCAAAACCTTTGACGAAAAGCTGGACAAGACTCAAACGTCTATGGCTGCCCAACTGCAAAATTCATCGAAAATCGTCGCTGATATCTCGACGCGCCTAACCAAACTGGATGAAACCAACAAACGTGTCGTCGATGTAGCCGACGAACTAAAAACTCTGCAGACTGTGCTTTCCAATCCCAAACAGCGCGGCGTTTTCGGCGAATATTATCTGCAAAGCGTATTGGAAAATGTGTTAGCGCCGAATCAGTGGCAATCACAATACAAATTCAAGGACGGAGAAATCGTTGACGCTGCGATTTTCTTGGCCAAAGGCAAAATTCTGCCCGTCGATAGCAAATTCTCGTTGGAGAATTACAATCGATACATCGAAGCAAACAAGGCCGAAAAAGAAGCCTGGCTGAGAAAAGTCAAAATTGACCTGAAAAATCGCATCGACGAAACCGCCAAATATATCCGGCCCCAGGAAGACACGATGGATTTCGCCTTTATGTTTATCCCATCCGAATCGCTATACTATGATCTGCTAGTCAACAACGTTGGCCAAGGCGGCTCTAGTCGCGACCTGATCGAATATGCTTTTCGTGATAAGCGCGTGATTATTACTTCGCCGACCAGTTTTATGGCTTATCTAGAAACAGTTTTGCAAGGTCTAAGAAGTTTGCAGATCGAAGAACAGGCCAAAGAAATCCAAACCCGCGTTGGTCAACTCGGTCAACACATCGCAAAGTACGAAGAATATCTGACCAAGCTGGGCAATAGCTTGGGCACGACGGTCAACCATTACAACGCTGCGCATAAAGAATTCGCCAAGGTCGACAAGGACGTGGTTAAGATTGCGGGCGGGGAAACCTCGGTCGACCCACTAGCTATAGACAGACCGCGCAATGACTGACAAAATCAAATGACACTAAAAAACTCCGCCTGCTTGGGCGGAGTTTTCGTTAGGATTTAGTAACCCTATTTCTTCGCTACCACATCCTTCAAAACAAACCGATATGTCGTGAAACCAGCAGTGATACCAACCACTGTTGCACCGACATAGGTAAAGACTGGCCACCAGAACGTCATGCAGCCAGCAGCGAACGGATTGACCCATTCAAAGCCACCAATTGCACCTGCGACGGCTGGGTTCAAAATTGCGGCTGCGCCACCGATTGTCAGACCAGCGAACAGTGACACACCAACAACCAGACCCTTTTCGATGGAGCTTTTGTTTTTGGTAAAGAAGGCATAGCCAACACCCAGACCAAACACTACTGCACCGACCAATTCACCCCAGAATGCTGCCCAGTGCGAGCTGGGGAACTCAACATTCAGAAAAGATATGCTCAGTTGTTTAGCTGCATCGTTGATGCTCATGTTGTATTGGTCCAAGAACGCTGCCAGGCCGCCAGCTTCCTTGATATTTTCAGCAGTAATACCTTGGCCAGACAATGCTGCGATAATGGCGTCGTTCAGACCAGCTTGCCATAGTGAATGCAGCACAACGAAGGCCAGCACTGCTCCGATGACCTGCGCCAGAATGTAGGCGAAAGCTTTCACGCCGTCGACCTTGCGGTTGATCCACTGGGCGATAGTGATAGCAGGGTTGATGTGACCGCCGCTGACCACGCCAAAAATCGTAACCAAAATCGCCAATGTCAGGGCGATGCCGACTGCGCCAACTGTGCCGCCCTGGGCTAGTTGAATAACCGCACCGGCCAATACGAATGCACCGGCTAGTTCAGCAAGCAACGCGCCAGGTCGTAGCGCCGCAGCCTTTTCACCAAATGTTTTTTTGGCGACCGTTGCCTCGTCGAATTCAACCTCTGCAGGTTGCTCGATGTTGACGATATCAACATCGACATTTTCTTCCACAATAACTGTCTGTGGTTTTTCCGCCGCGCGCGATGTGGTTTTGCGCGGGGTGGACTTTTTCGCCGCTGGCTTTTTAGCCTTTGACGCAGTGGCTTTCTTTGTAGCCATTCTCTCTCCCTCCTTAAAATTATTTATGATAAGTAGTATAGCACAAACGTTAAATGTGATACAATATTTTGCATGGGAATAATTGTTAATCAGAATCAAAATCGGTCGGAACTGCAGCAGCGCATCGCAGCCGAACTTCGTGAAAAACAACTAAAAAATGGTCCAGTCGACGGCGACATCAAAGCGCCAGAATTTGATATCGAAAAGTCAGAATACCTAAAAGACCGCGGCGGAGACACTCCGATACCAGGCTGGGTTTGGCTGGTCGGGCTAGTCATGACAGCCGTAGCAGTTTTTGCTCTAGTTAAATTTGTTATTTAATTTCTAAAGTCCTGGGGAGGGAAAATGTCCAAAAAAGTCAAAATCAGTTTGTGGATTGTCGGTAGCTTGATCATTGCTGGTTCACTAGCGTATCTAGCGATTTTCACATTATCGACGCGTGCAGTCAGCGCCTTTCGTGAGCAGGCAGCTGATCAATTAAATACCGCGGTGTCTGGTGAAGCCACTGGTTCGATAGTTGAACTGCGCAAAGTTTGGTTTGGCGGACTGCTGAATAGCGATTACGAAAAAGTTTCCGGTCTGCAGGCCGAATACGAAAAATTATTGTCCAGCGTAAAAGGTTACGTCGCCGTTTCGAACGCTCACGACGCGCTGGTCGAAAATTACAATCGCGGCATCAAAGGCGATGCGCCGCTGTCCGGCGACCTGCTGCAATCGGTTGAAAAGTATTTGGCTGCAATGAAAAATCGTTTTCCTGACGAAACAGATCGCATCACTGCGCTGGAGAATTTGTCAACCAAAGTTGCATCCAACACTGATTTCGACGTTGTTAGCGGCGATATTGATCAATTGCTGCACGATAATAATCCTTGGCTAGACGAGTTGCGTGAAAAGCTTAATCAGCAGATTACCGAATTCCAGGATAGAGTAAATAAATAAAATTACATGACAAGCTGTTATTAATTGTGTTATAATTTCCCCATGCAAATCGAAAAATTGCGAGAAGTCCTATTGAAGCGTGTAGAGACCTCGGACAGCCCGCGCGAAGTTCTGCGTGCTGCTGAACTGCGTGATCTATACGCTGAAATCCCCAAATTGCCCAGCGACCAACGAAAAGACTTCGGCCAACAAATCAATAAACTAAAAAACGATCTGGAAGAAAAAATCGTCAAGCGAGAAAACGCCGCCGCTAGCGCCAAAGTCGAACCAATCGACATCACAGCACCATTTGATATTAATAGCTCAAAACCCGAACTCTTGCCGGCGACCGATGGCACTGTTCATCCTTTAAGTCGCGAAATCCAAATCATCAGCGACATCTTTGCTCGAATGGGTTTCGACGTCGTTGAATCTCGTCAGCTCGACGATGATTATCACATGTTTACATCATTGAACTTTCCGCCAAATCATCCGGCGCGTGACAACTTTGATACCTTTTGGACAGAGGACGGTTTTGTGGCGCCAGCGCATACCTCGACAATGCAAAATCGGATTCTAAAGGCGAATAAGAAAAAACTCGAAGAAGGCGGCCAGATCGCCGGCGTTAGCATCGGCCGAGTTTTTAGAAACGAAGACATCGACGCCACACACGAACATACTTTTTATCAGCACGAAGGAATTTTTGTTTCGCGCGACGCGACATTGGGGCAGATGCTGGGCGTGCTGCGATCTTTCTTTGAAACATATTACGCCCAGAAATTACGCGTCAGAACCCAGCCGAGCTACTTCCCATTCGTCGAACCGGGCCTGGAATTTGCCATCGAAAAACCAGCAGCATTAGGCGGCGCCGGAAAAGGCGGCGAATGGTTGGAAATGCTCGGCTGCGGCATGATCCACCCGAATGTACTGAAAGAAGCCGGCATCGATCCGACCAAATATCGCGGCTTTGCCTGGGGCGGCGGAGTTGAACGCCTCGTCATGCTGAAATACAATATCGAAGATTTGCGGCATTTTGAATCGGGCAAATTAGCTTTCCTAAGGAAGTTCAGATGAGCAAGATAAATAGAAAGAGAAAGACGATGATCGTTACCATCTCCATCTTTGCAGTATTAGTAATATTCATATTCTTTGTTCCGTTTATCAAAGACAAATTCTTCATTTATAGTCCCGATAATCCAGAATGTGGCGAACTGTGGGACGGGGGGCAAAGTTGCTATTCGGTTGTTGAGAAAAATGTCACAATATTCCAATGGCTTCGAATGGACAAGCAAAGCGACGGATTTTCCAGTCTTAGGGACACGAGAGGACTCTTGCCATGATAATTTCCTTAAACTGGCTAAAGCAATATGTCGATATTAAAATCCCGACAAACGAATTGGTCGAACTAATCGACGCGCGGCTGGTTGAGGTCGAAGAAGTAGTTGACCTGTCGCCAAAATACAAAGGCATCAAAATCGTCGAAGTCAAATCGGCTGAACACATCGCTGGCTCAGACCACCTGTCGAAATGCCAAATCTGGGACGGCCAAGCAGAAATCCAAGTCGTCTGTGGCGCGCCGAACGTCCGCGCTGGCATGCTGGCGGTCTGGTTAGCGCCGGGCGTAACTTTGCCAGCGACGTACAACCAGGAACCGCTAGTCCTGGCCAAACGCAAAATCATGGGCGTCGAAAGCAACGGCATGCTGGCGGCCATGGATGAGCTGGATTTAGGTACAGATCACGCTGGAATTATAGAAATCAACCCGGCCGACGCGAAAGCTGGCGATGATTTCGCGGAAGTTTTCGGCCTAAATGACACGCTACTCGATATCGAGAATAAATCACTAACGCACCGGCCGGACACCTTTGGCGTCATCGGCTTTGCTCGTGAGATCGCTGGAATTCTGGGCCAGAAATTCGAAGAATACGAAATTTTTTCTGGTCAAGTTGAAATGCCAGCTAATGAAATTCGTCATGGCAACTACGAAATAAATGTTGAGATAGCCGATCCCGAACTTTGCCCGCGCTACCAAGCTGTCGTCATGGACTTGCCGAATAAGCCCGTTAACCCATATCTGACTCGTATGCAAACCAACATTGCTCGCTCTGGCATGCGCTCGATCGATTCGGTCGTTGACAGCACCAATGATCTGATGTTGATGACTGGCCAGCCTTTACATGCTTTTGATTACGACAAATTGGTCAAAGTCGGCGGTGCCGAAGAAGCTAAAATCATAGTCCGCGCTGCGAAAAACGGCGAAAGACTGGAATTGCTGGACGATCGAACCATCGAAATGACCGACGGCGATATTGTAATCACGTCGAACAATGTGCCAGTCGCGCTGGCTGGCGCCATGGGCGGCAAAAGCACAGCGATCGATAAAAACACACGGCGAATCGTTGTCGAATCGGCGACCTTTAATATGTTCAACCTGCGTGGCACGCAGTTCCGACACGGTATTTTCAGTGAAGCCATCACGCGTTTCACCAAAGGCCAGCCGCCAGCGCTGACCGATCCAGTAATCAAAAAGTTCATCGCTATGACTGAAAAACATTACGGCCTGCGCGCGATTTCCGAAATCGTTGACAAATATCCAAAGAAGGTCGAAAATCCGACGATCGACATCATGCTTGACCAGATTAACGGCCTGCTCGGTACAAACTTTACTTATCTGGAATTCGAAAAGACCTTGACCAACGTCGGCTACAAAATCTGGTGCGACTGCGGCGCGGAAGAAAAATGCCCGTGCGAAATCGTTCATGTTCAGGCCCCTTGGTGGCGCACTGACATTCACATCCCCGAAGACATCATCGAAGACATCGGCCGCATCAACGGCTATGACAACATTATACCGACCCTGCCGACACGCGATTTCACGGCTGTCCAGCCCGATCCAATGTCCGCACTGAAACAGCGCATTCGTGAAACGCTGGCCAGTTTTGGCGCCAACGAAGTGTTGACTTATTCTTTTGTTAGCGGCGATCTATTAAAGAAAGTCGGCCAGGATGCAAAGAATTCTTATAAGATTATCAATTCGATTTCGCCGGAACTGCAATACGTTCGCCAGCAAATTGTGCCGAACTTGCTTGAAAAATCTTATCAGAATTTGCGTGCTGGTTTTGGCGACTTTGCACTGTTCGAAATCAACCAAATTTATCGTCAAGAGCTCGGGTTGACCGAGGAAAAAGTTCCAAAGTATTATAATAATCTAGCACTAATCTTGGCTGATAAAAATTCTAAAAAGAACTTTTACGATGCAAAGAAATACCTGGCAGAGCTGGGCAAGAAGCTGGGTATCGAATGGACATTCCGCGAAATCGATTGGGAATTACCGAATTACGAAAGCTATTTCGAGCCAAAACGCAGTGCTGCGATTGAACTGAACGGCATTCCGGTTGGTATCTGCGGCGAAATCCGCGACCCGGTTTGTATGAATTTGAAGGTTCCGACGCATACTTCTGGTTTCGAAATTTCTCTGGATGACTTTCTGGAAATCCTGCCACAAAATTCAGTGAATTACCAGCCAATCGCAAGATACCAGGGGACCAGTCGCGATCTGACATTCCAGGTCAAGCGCAATGTGAGCTTTGCTGCAGTCAAGAATCTGGCCAAGGAAATCCTTGATGTTTTGCCGAAAAACTTTTCGACCAAAATCACGCCAATTGACATCTTTGCACCAGACGAAAAGCTCAAGAATGTTACTTTGCGCATCGATTTTACCGATCGACAAAAAACCATCGATACTAAATCTGTCGCCAAAGTCATCGACGATATCGCCAAGTATGCAGCTGAAAAACTAGACGCCAAAATAATCTAACGAAAGGTAAAATCATGGCAAATTATTACGACAGCAAAACTCCTAACTGGCAACGCATAACCATCTGGGTCATCGCCATCGCGATGGCGGGCGGCACACTGCTAACGTTCTTTTTCATGGCCTTTGCAGCGCACAACCCAGATGTTGATCCGGGCGTGATCTCTCAAAACAAGCAAATGGAAGAATACCAGAAACAGATGGAGGAATATCAAAAGCAAATGGAAGAAAGAAAGAAATTGTATCGTGCGCTAGAAGGTTTCGAAAATAGTATCGGTCCGTTTGACGCGGATGCTGTAACTGAACTAAAGGTTGTGACACTGAAAGAAGGCGAGGGTGCAACGGTAGGCGCGGAATCGACAATCACCGCCAATTACACCGGTTGGTTGCCGGATGGCACAATATTCGAAAGTACCAAACTCGAAGGCAGTGATCCGACTCCTGCGGAATTTCCCATCAACGGTGTTATCGAAGGCTGGGCAAAAGGCTTAATAGGCCAGCGCGCTGGCGGCGTCTACGAACTGACAATCCCGGCAGCCATGGCATACGGCGCACAAGGCAGCGGTTCAATTCCGCCCGATATGCCGCTGAGATTTCTGGTGCAGATTGTTGACGTGCAGAGCTAGAAATTCTACTCTATATGTTCATGAAAGAATTTTTCGAGCTGAGAGATAATCTTTTCATCGTCAGTTTCCAGCGCTACTTCGCGCGTGCCTAGTCGGCTGCTAGCTGCCACAAAATTATGTGATCCAGTGATAGCCCGCCGCGAGCCGTCCGGCATAGTGAAAACCATGAATTTTGAATGCAAATACTTCGCACGATTATATAGATTATTCCTTCGCATACTAGGTTTGCCCAGTCGAATCATTAATTGATTTTGCTTGGAATCGACATTCTTCAGCTGATTGAAATAAATTCTAGATGGTTTCTGTGCCAGAACTTTGCCAAGTCGACCTGTTGGGCAGTGCTGCGATACCAACAGAATCTCGCTGGCCTGGCGCGCCAGCCGCAATGCTGTATCATAAATCATCGAACGACCGGGCTTCCCGCCATCGAACAAAACTTTGCCAATACTAATTTTGGATGAATGATTGCGTGCCGTGCGGCCTTTTTTGTCTACTTTCTCAATTGCTACTTGCTCGTTTACTAATAGATCGGCCAATTCTTGACTCTCTATGCGAAACATGTAATCAGTATGATTTCGAAAGTTTGAATCTCGATCTATATTCACGCCACCAAAAGAAAACACCATATTGTCGACCACCAGCCACTTGCTATGTGTTCGGCCCATAAACAAATAACCATATTGCCGTCCTAGCCAACGAAACTGTGCACCAGCCGCCGTTAAATCCTTACCCAAACTTGTCACGGCTCGCGCTGACCGGTTACGATATGTCAACGGCAGATCCCTGATTCCGCGCATGGCGTTGATATAGGTTGCAAAATCCGCTGCCACATGAACTTCGATACCGCGTTGGGCGGCCGTTATCATGGCGTCGAGCAACTGGCCCGTTGAGTCACTACGAAAAAGCGTCAGGCCAATAAGAAAAACTCGTTTTTTCGCCCGGCGAACAGCCTTTGCTGCTTGCTCCATATAGTCAAGCGGCAAAACTAGTTGCGGATTTCTCATGATCTATCTATTCTAGCACAATTATTCCTATGAAGAGTTGCGCGCAAAAAAAACTTATGCTAAAATCGTTAATAGTAGAAGAAAGGTGGGTAAATGGATATTCCAGCAATGGGGAAGAAGAAAGATAACAAAGCCGATGCAGCCGTGGTTGATCCAGGAGTTGTATTGGGTGATCCGTTAGCGACTCCACCAACTGATCCGGCCGGCGCAGCTGCACCTGCCGACGGTTCGACTAGTGACGACCCAGCAACAACTGACGACCAGACAGATGGGACTGATCCGACTGTACTGGACGATGGCAGCATAGTACCGAACGCCACCGTTACTACTAATGATCAATCAGCGGTCGGCGAATTCAAACCGACCCCTCCGCCTGCTCCTGACCAAGAAGAGTTTGTCGATCCTGAGTCAATAATTGATCCTTCGCTCAGACCATCACCCGATGCTATGCCCGCGCCCGCGGCGACCGAACCAGAGGAGCAGCCTGCGCAACCTGAGCCGCCGATCGCGCCTGCTCCGGATCTAGCCATGCCAACAATCACGCCGACTCCGCCGGTCGAACCGTATGATCCAGAAAAGGCCAAATTCATCAAAACTTACACTGCGGAATTTGATGAGGCTTTGCATCGTGCTACCGATTCCGTCCAAAAGATCCTTGACGAGATCGACAACACTGTACAGGAACACGCGCCGGACATTAAAATCCCCGAGGAAGCCAACGAATTCCTGGAAAAAGCACCGTCAGATGGTAAAGTAGAAAAGTTTGAGGACGCCCGCGAGATGATTCGCAACATCATGATCCGTGCCGCCGAAGCCAAAGAACAATCCGAAGCTGCCGCTGCCGAGGCTGCGAAAGTTTATGACGAAGTCCAACAATTTAAACGCGAAACCAAAGAACAGATCGCCGAACTGACTGACGAGAAATAGCCCTTTCGTCATCCCGGGCGGGTTTCAGGGTCATAGTGTTTTGGTATTGATCGAAAAACCTACTCCAACATCACACCCATCCACTCGCCAAAACAGTGGCGTAAAACTTAAGAAACTTTCCTCTGTCGCGGTCCGCGGAGAACAAGCTCGCGATACCACGAGCAGATGAAAAGTTTCTTAAGTTTTACCCAGTTTTGTCGCAGGATGGGCTTAGATGCTAAAGTAGGTTTTTCTCGCCTCAGCTACAACGAATGACAACTAAATCTTATTATGATAAAATATTGAAAGAATCTAAGAATCTGGAGAAGGAGGCAAAATGGACTGGAACGTAGTTTTAGACGCAGGTGACGTTGATGGCGGAATTATCAATGTGGTCATCGAAATCCCGATGGGCAGCCATAACAAAGTCGAATGGAATCGCAAGCTAAAAGTTTTCGAACTTGATCGATACGAGCCGGCGGCTTTCCCGAAACCGGCCAATTACGGTTTCATCCCGCAAACCCTGGATGAGGACGGAGACGAACTAGATGCGCTAGTCATCACCAACGATCCGATCCCGATGAATGTCTTCTCGAAATGCCGCGTGCTAGGCGTTATGAAATTCGTTGACGACGGCGAAGTCGATGATAAAATTATCTGTGTACCGGCTGATGACCGCGATATGGGAAATAAATATCAGACAATGTCTGATCTGCCAGAACAACTTATAAAACAAATTGAGTTTCACTTTAATCACTACAAGGATCTGAAAAAGCCGGGCGCAACCAAGGTAGAAAAATTCGGCGATGCGGCTGAAGCCAAAGAAGTAATAAATCTGGCTCAAAAACGCTGGCGGGATCAGTAAATGGGCCAAATCACCGCCACTGCTAAAGCTCTAATTTTCAATGACAAGAACGAATTGCTGATACTAAAACGCAGTGAGTGGAAGGAACAGCCAAAATTTTCGCGTCAACCTGACATTCCTGGTGGCGAGATTGATGAGGAGGATGACAACGGGCGAATTACTGCCGCTCGTGAAATCTTTGAGGAGACCGGCATTCGCGCACGGTCGCACGATCTAAAACTGGTTTTCTCTAAAACTCAATTTATAAAGTATAACGGCCAAGAAGAATCCCAGACCAAGCTTTACTATATGCTGAAACTGGACCACACGCCAGAAGTAAAGATCAGCTGGGAACATGAAAGTTTTGCTTGGCGAACGCTGGACTACGCTGCCAAAAACATAGATCTAAGTTACGGGATCGGTCGCTCCGACGGTCTGGTAATCCCATACATTTACGAACACCGCGATATCTTCGGAGTTTAATTTTTCTTCCCGCCGCTATTGTTGCCGCGGCGATTCCATGGCCCTGTCGGTTTCTGTATGTTTTCGCGGCGAGCCGTTTCAATATTCTGATGGCGCAGTTGCGAACGCAGTTTTGTTCGGGCGTGTGACGTCATAATCTTCTTCAGCCAATCCAGTTTCGGCGAAGTTTTATTGTGTGTCAAAACTTCAACAATATCGCCGGACTTCAACTCGCGATCGAACTTGACCATCTTGCCATTGATTTTGAAGCCGCTGGCTTTGGCGGCCAGATCAGTATGCACACGGTAAGCAAAATCCAGCGGCAGCGCACCGGCTGGCAAGTCAAAAATGTCGCCGCGCGGCGTATATACGAAAATCCGATCAGAAAAGATGTGAATCTTTAGCGCGTTAAAGTCGACCTTCTTGCCGGCGCGTAATTTAACGACAGCTTCTTGCAGATCTTGGATCCATTTCAGGTTGGCCGGTAGCGGCGCCAGTTTGCCTGACTTATAAACTTCTGTCAGCTTGTTCTCATTGTAGTGAAAACTAGCCGCCAGACCCCTTTCGGCGTAATCATGCATTTCGTGCGTTCGGATCTGGAATTCCACGATCTGGCCATCGGACGTTTCAACTGTAGTGTGCAGACTTTGATAACCATTATTCTTTGGCCGTGCGATATAATCTTTAATTCTAGCTATCATCGGTGTGTACAGCGAGTGGATCACGCCTAGCACCAGATAACAGGTCGAGACATCGTCGACAACAATACGCAGTGCCATCAAATCGTGTATTCGATCAAAATCGCCATCGTACTTCTCTAGCTTCTTGTGCAGAGAATAGACCGACTTAACGCGGCCATCAATTTCGGCTGGCAGTTTTTCTTCCCTAAGTTTGGCGGCGACTTCGCCTCGGATTTTGTCAAGTTTCTTGCGAGCTGAACCTAGGTGAAAATCCAGCTCACGTTTCAACTTGTTGTAGCGTTTTGGCGCAATATACCGGAAAGCGATTTCTTCTACCTCTGTCCGGACGCGACCCATATTCAATCGGTCGGCTAGCGGGCCAAAAACCTCCAGGCTTTCACGGGCTTTCTTCAGCTGTTTTTCGCGCGGCTGAAATTCCAGTGTTCGCAGATTGTGCAAACGATCGGCTAGCTTGATAATAATCACGCGTATGTCCGAGCCAGTGGCGATCATCAGTTTGGCCAGGTTGTCTTTCGTCTCTGGCAAGTACGTCGAAATATCATCACGACCGGCCCGCGTCATGCCGACCTTGGTCACGCCGTCAACCAGACGGGCCACGTCTTCGCCGAACTTCTCCTCGATCTCGCTGAGCGGCGTGTCTGTGTCTTCGACCACGTCATGCAGCAAACCAGCGATCACGCTGTCGAGGTCCATGTCCCATTCCAGTAGAATCCGCGCTACGGCCAGCGGATGGGTTACGTAATCCTCGCCAGACAAGCGTTTTTGTCCAGCATGTTTTTCTTTGGCAAAATCAGTAGCTGCGTAAATCTGTCCACGGTCAGTTTCGCGCGGAAACTTTTCGCGAGCCAGGCTAGCCAAAGTCTTCATAGATATATTCTACCACTTGCGCGCATTTTCCGAAACTGCTAGAATATTAGCATAAGGAATAAGGGAGGGATTATGGCGACGAAAATTGCAATCAATGGTTTTGGGCGGATTGGACGTAATGCGTTCAAGATTGCGTTGGGCCGCGACGATATAGAGGTTGTGGCGCTGAACGATTTGACGGACACCAAAACTCTAGCTCATCTGTTAAAGTATGATTCGACGTACGGAACGTACGACAAAGAAGTCTCGCATGACGACGAAAACGTTATCGTCGATGGTCGGAAATTCCGCGTCCTCAGCGAAAAGGATCCGGCGGTTTTGCCGTGGCGAGATCTGGGCGTCGATGTCGTGATCGAATCGACCGGCCTGTTCGTCGATCCCGCCAAAGCCCGCGCCCACATCGACGCTGGTGCCAAAAAAGTCATCATCAGCGCCCCAGCCAAAGGCGACGGCGCCGACACAATCGTCCTAGGTGTCAACGACGACAAACTGAACCAATCCGGCGACATCATCAGCAACGCCAGCTGTACGACCAACTGTATCGCGCCGGTCATGGCCGTTTTAGAAGGCCACTTCGGCATCCAGAAAGCCATGATGACCACTGTTCACAGCTACACCGCCTCGCAGAGGTTGCTCGACGCGCCGGCAAAAGACCTGCGCGAAGCTCGCAGTGCGGCCGAAAACATCGTGCCAACGACGACCGGTGCCAGCAAGGCCGCGGCCCTAGCCATCCCGTCGCTGAAAGGCAAATTCAACGGCCTTAGCGTGCGTGTCCCGACCCCCGTCGTGTCGCTGTCTGATATCACGGCCGTCCTGAAACGTCAAACCACCGTCGAAGAAATCAACGAAGTGTTTAAGAAAGCCGCCAGCGAACCGTATTACCAAGGAATCTTGGACGTAACAAACGAGGAATTAGTCAGCACTGATTTCATCGGCAACGCCCATTCGTCAATCGTCGACTTGAATCTTACCGATGTTGTCGACGGCGACATGGTCAAGGTCGTGTCGTGGTATGACAACGAGTGGGGCTATTCGAATCGGTTGGTCGAATTGACGGCCGACGTTGCAAAAACTCTGGAGAATTAATGGCGGAAATTCACGAACCAATTGATAAGGAATTCTTTGATCAAGTCCTTAGCGGTGAAAAAACTTTCGCGCTGCAGGCCGGCAATTTTCAGTACGAAAGAGGCGACATCCTGATATTGGAAGAGACTGTCGATGGCCAACCGACTGGCCGCTCGGTGCGAAAACGTATTAGTTCGTCAGCAAATTCCAAAAACCTCGGTTCGTTTATGAAAGAAGACATCGAACAATACGGTCTGGAAATAATATCGCTAACGGAGGAATAAAAGTTTACAGTTTCAACATCTTACGTGCAGTTTCTTCGCTGTTGTGATTGCCGCGTGCCAAAACTTCTGGATCAACCCAAGCCACCTCTGCTGCCTCGCCGCCAAGTTCAAACTTATTAATCTTGAACAACGATTCATCCTCAATTTCCAGCCAAAACATCAGTGCCATGCGCCACATGCCGTCCTTAAAATTGGTGTTGACATGAAACAGTTCACCGAGCCGAAATTCTCCCGAGAAACCGAATTCCTCGCGCAGTTCGCGGGTCAACGCTGCGTGGATCGTTTCGCCATGTTCGATTCCGCCGCCGGGCAGTTCAAAATCAGTCTCGCCATCATCGCGCGTTGCTAAAATTTTGCCGGATTTGTTCTTGATAATTCCCTTAACGGTCACGCGATAAATCGTGCTGGGGTAAATTGGATCACAATAATTCATGCCTACATTATAGCATGCCTTTTTGACTTCTGGCACTAAATCGTTTATACTTATCCTGTTATGAAAGTCTATATTGGCGCCGATCATCGTGGTCTTAATCTAAAGGAAAAGATCTTTGCCTATCTGTCCAAACGTGGCTATAAAGTTGAGGACGTTAATGACAAAGAACTAAAACCCGACGAAGACTTTCCGCAAATCGCCCAAGCCGCCGCCCTGAAACTATTTGACGAAGAACCCGACCTGGACCGCGCCATCCTAATCTGCAGCGGTGGCCAAGGCATGGCAATTGCAGCCAACCGTTTTCGCGGCGTTCGCGCCATCGTCGCCACCACGGCCGAGGACGCTCGCTATGGTCGTATTGACATTGACGCCAACGCGCTTAACTTGTCGACACAATTGTTTGATATTGGTGATGATCAGTATTGGCAGGACATTATCGATACTTTTCTGAACACTGATTTTTCCGGTGCGGCGCGATTTGTGCGACGGAATCAACAACTGGACGAGCTAGCGTGATATAATTAAACTCATATGAAAAGTGTGGCTAATTTGCGTGGAGCTGCCGATGTTGCATTAGTCGGCGGCAAAGCGGCGTGGCTGAGCAGATTGTTGCGTGTCGGTATCAATGTGCCGGATGGATTCGTTATCACAACAGAGGCGAAATTTCCACTGAATGTTGCAATAAAAGAAGAAATCCTGGATAAGTTTGACACGCTGAACGCTAAAAAGGTTGCCGTACGTTCATCGGCCGCCAACGAAGACGGCGCCGATCAAAGTTTCGCTGGCCAGTTTGACACATATTTAAATGTAATACGCGATGACTTAACTGAAAAGATTAATGCCGTGCACGACTCGACGACGAACGCTCGCGCCGTTAGCTACTCTGGCCAAATGGAAAGTCCTATTGCAATCGTGGTGCAGAAAATGGTTAAGGCCGACATTGCTGGCGTAGCATTTTCGATGAATCCGATAACTTACAATCGAAACGAAATCGTAATCGAAGCTACACGCGGCCTAGGTGAAAAATTGGTCTCTGGTTTAACTACGCCCGACCTGTTTATCATTGACAAAAATTCGCGCGAAATTCTGGAACACGAAACTGGCGATAGCAAAGTCGATCTAACGAAAAAGAATCTAAGCGAATTGTCGGATGCAGCATTAACGATTGAAAAGCTGTCCGGTGTGCCAATGGACATCGAATGGGCGATTGCCAGTGGCAAACTTTACATTTTGCAGGCGCGCCCAATAACCACATTAGATAAGCCTATGGTGCCAAGATTCAATCGCGATAATTACATGCTGGCTTTTCAGGCGCAAGGCGTTAATGTCTTCACAACCGATATTCACGCCGAAATCTACGCGCCGCTAAAAGCTCTATTTATGATCGATAATGGTTTATTTAAACAATATTTCACTAAAGAAGCTTATGAACTTGCGTTGCAACGGGGACTAAAATTCTACAGTGATCGCGCCAAATTTATGAAGTATCAACGCGAGATGAAAAAGCTGATTGACGAGCTGGAAAACTTTTACAAAACTGAATTGGAAGACGCTAATTCATTAAGTATTGATCAAGCAAAGCAATTTATCAGGCTGGTCGAGAAACTGTGTGGCGACTACACCAAAATGAATTTCGAATTCACCGATCGTGCATTTGAATATCAAGATGAAAATTCTGTCATCAAACAAAACCTAGCCTATGTTGCAAAATTAAAGGATACGGTTGTGCGGTCGGCCGTAAACAAAACCTTATTCGAACCTGAAGGTTACGCGGCGCGATTCTTTGAAATCTTAAGCCAGCAATTTGATGTGCTGACAGCGATCTTGGAAAATCTGACACGAAAAGAAATTGAGCAACTATTCGACGGCTGGCGACCAGACGAATCTGCAATTAAACGACGCCAGCAAGCTTTTGTGGAAAACTATGACGATACTGAAAACCCAATCGAAGGTGCCGCAGCACGAGAAATCATCAACATCTTTCGCGACGAAATAATCAAATCAGACGTTATCAAAGGCCGTCCAGCCAGCAGCGGCCAAGCACGTGGACGAGTCAAAGTTATAAAGGTTGACTATAGCGACATGGCCCAGCTAAATTCGGAAATTGATAGGATGGGGGGGGGCGACATTTTGGTAGCTGAGACCACTGCGCCGGAATTAGTCATGGCTTGCCGCAAAGCTGCCGCCATCGTAACGGATCTCGGCGGCATGATGTCACACGCTGCCATCATTAGTCGCGAATTCAAAATCCCATGTGTCGTTGGCACTGCTAACGCTTCGAAAATCTTGTGCGACGGCGATTTAGTGGAGGTCGATGCTGCATGCGGTGTTGTAAAAGTGATAAAAAAGAAGGAACTAAAATGAGCAATAAAGGTCACGCAATTGCCAAACTCTATAAAACCCAGGTTAGTCTGACGGAATGGCTAGACAATATCCATCATGCCGACACAGAGAAAATCCGCCAAGAAGAAAACGACAAGCTGGAACGATTGCGCGCTATCAACACAGTGATTGACTTTCCGATTGACGACCCCGTGCAATTCAATCCTGCCAGCGAACTTACTGCCGATAATCCACGCCTAAAGGAATTGCTGGCAACTGACGGCGATAGAGTATGCGGAATCAGACTTATACCGCTGGACCCAAAAATGCCAAAAATACGTACGCGTGGGCTGACGGTGCGCGATTCGTTCGAATGGTTCAACCAGCAAAAAGTCGATCGCACAAAATACTATACTGAATTTTGTTCGCATACTGAAAACGCCGAATGGTCGTCGTTCTTTGTCGTCAACGAACACGGCGTTTCTGGCGAAGTGATCCGTGATCGGATGCACCATTTGTCACAGGGTTTCTATGACGACGCCAAACCGATCGTTTTTCATTTTGATTTTAAAAAATGGCAGAGCGAACCGCACGATGACGAAGCGATAGCCTACATGAAGTCGATCGTTGCACGTCTTTATGTGCCCGACGTCACCAAACAAAAATTGCTGGCGGAAAAAGCCGGCGCGAAATTCGTGCGCGATTATTTATTTGGCTATTAAGAAATCACCGAGGCGCAGGCAGTCTTTGGTTTGAAGCTCGAGGATTACTCACCTGGTTTGGGCGAACTTTACAAAGATTTCGTAGTTAGAATTGATGAACCAAAAGAGTCGAAAGAATCCGAAGCCTTGCATGGCCGCGGTGCCAGCACTGGCATCGCTCGCGGCAAAGTCAAAATTGTCCAGTCGCCAGACGACGACTTTCCTAAGGGTGGGAATGTGGTTTTGGCCGCCAAGGTCACGACGCCAGACCTGGTCGGACTTATGAAAAAATCCGTCGCCATTATCACCGACCAGGGCGGCATTCTAAGCCACGCTGCCATCATTGCCCGCGAGCTCGGCAAACCATGCGTAGTCGATGCGGCTAATGCGACGACCAAATTACACGACGATGACACGGTCGAAGTTAACGGCACAACTGGCGAAGTTAAAATCATAAGTAAGGCGCGAGAATGACGAAAACTTCAGACGAGCCCGATAATGTCAACGAACAGTTGGCGAAGCTTCTTGAAAAGCAAATTTCTTTATCGGAGTGGCTAGCAGGCATCTCACACAAAGCAACCGAAAAGATTCGCGCCGAAGACAACGAAAAACGCGAAACATTACGCCAATTGAACGAGATTGTCAGTTTGCCGTACGATGCTCCTATGAAGCAGTTTGTATCGGCCGATGAACTGACGGGAAACAACCCAGAATTTGAAAACTTCTTGTGCGAAAATGGCGACAGGCACTGCGCACTGCGACTGGTTCCATTGGAAAAGAATCTACCAAAACTCAGAATGCGTGGCCGCACGGTCGCGGGTGCGATGGATTGGTTCCGCGAGCAAAAAATCGACACTGCTAAATACAGAGTTGATTTTATGTCTCATCCTGTGGGCGAGGCGATCAATTCAACGATTTTTGTAATAAGGAAAAATGGCGTGTTCGGCGAAATTATCCGTGGCGGTCACGATCAGCTTTCGCAGGGATTTTATCGCAATGATAATCGACCAAGCACCTTTTCGTTTAATTTCAAAACTTGGGAAATTGCGTCGGACGATGAAGAGCTTCTGGCGAGCGCGAAGAAGATTGTCGAACTTTTAAAAATAAATAATGCTGCGAAACGAAAGAAACTGTCTGAAAAGTTTAACGCAGAGTTTGCCAATAACTATTTGTGTGGATATTTTGAAACTGTAGATAATGAAGGCCTGCAATTTCTTGACTGGTCGCGAAGTCTCGGAAAAATCTACGAGGATTTTGTCGTAAAAATTGAAAAGAACACAGCCGTAAAGTCCAACGCAAAAGTTTTGCATGGTCGTGCTGCCAGCACTGGAATTGTAAGTGGCCCGGTTAAAATCGTAGAATCTGCGACGGACGATTTTTCTGACGGCGCGGTTCTGGTTGCCGAAGTGACAACGCCCGATCTGG
>WRLL01000016.1 GCA_009777625.1 Candidatus Saccharimonadota bacterium | reverse complement strand
GCGAAAAGATAAGTAAGATAACCGCGTTGGTGTAGGTTGGAGGGGTGGCTGTGTCTAGCTGTCCAAGCTGACGTATCCAACGAAAAAGATGTCACGAAAATGTGCGACATCATGCGCGAAAAGTTCGGGCAACTCGACATTCTGATCAACAACGCTGGCATTGTGATAGACAAAGATTTCGCCGATCGTACAGTCGATGATTGGCGCAAAACTTTTGAAACCAATGTTTTCGCCATGTTCAATGTCAACAAAGTCTTTCGTGAATTAATGACGGGCAACAGCGCTATTGTCAACGTGTCGTCAGCATCTGGTTTAACGGCCTTTGATACGACTTCTGTTGATTATGATTCGTCTAAGGCTGCGATCAATGCCTTGACAATAAACTTGGCCAAAGAATTCGCGCCAATCCGCGTCAATGCGGTCGCGCCGGGCTGGGTTGATACTGACATGAATAAAGACCTGCCAGAGGATTATTTAATAGAACAGAAAGAAAATATTTTGCTAAAACGATGTGCCCAACCAGAAGAAATTGCCAAGGTCGTCGCGTTCTTGGCCAGCGATGATGCCAGCTTCGTTAATGGCACGATTGTTTTGGTTGATGGCGGGCGGCGATAATATTCCAATTGTCACCCGATCCTGCAAGGACAACCTAGACTTCCCAACATACATTCTTTAGTATGCATGGCTTAACAAGAGACATATGTTATCATGGTTGCGTTAATATGAAAGGTCGATATGGACGAAAACTTAGATCATAAAGAACCGGCGGACGACAAGGGTGATATTCCAGCAAAAGCATCCGAGGCACTAAATACAGGTTCCGAGGTGGAAGAAAAACCATATTCAAAGCCAGTTCAAGAGATCAAACCATCAGTGGAGCAACAGACCCCAGAGCTCGCCACAAAGGCGAACATTTTCAAAAAATGGCTACTTTATGTTCTGATTGCTGGTCTCGCGGCGGCGGGAATAATTGCTGTGGTAGCCATTATCATCGGCGAACTGAGTGATGGTGTTGTCAAGGCAATCTGGATGGCCATTACCAGTTGGGTTCATACACTTATCATAATTGGTATCCTATCAATTAGCGATCTGGGCGAAGATAGGGATGATCACAGAAATGTTATGACTTACACTATACTGAGTATCGTAATTGCCAGTTTTGTGACGACTGTTATGGTAATTCTAGATATCATCCCGCCACACCAACTATATAAAGTTGGCAATCTTTACGGCTGGTATATCGGCGTAATTATTGGTAGCTTGGTTGTATCGAAATTGCTCGATTACTTTATGACAAAAGACAAAACGACGCGTGGCGTTGGTTGGGTCGGTGTCGGCTTTTTCACACTGTTCGTACTGTTGTTCTTCCCTCCGACCATTCTTGATAATTTACCCAACATTTATTTCCGAATTCTGCTCGCGTCATCCGTGGTATTCAGCACATTGTTGATTATCGCAGTGGTATTAGGGCGCGTTTATCTGACCAAGCATCCGGAAGCTTACGAACAAATGCTGCTCGAAAAGGCCAAGGCGCGGGGCTTGGTCGCATATGTGGATGACCAGCCATATATCCAGAACTCTACCAGCAAAGGCATGCCCAGTTGGGGTATTATCATCCTAATTATCATCGGTATAATGCTAATGCCGACTATTCTATCGGTTGTGTTTGGGATTCTCGGATTATTGTTTTAAGGCCCTCCGGATGTGTGCTATTCGCTATCTTGTATGGTAAAATGCTTAGGTGAAATCTTCATTTTTCGTTAGTACAGTAGGCAAGGTTGTTGCTAAAATTTCGCGATTAAAAGGCGGCCACGGTTCGGCTCTGCCAGGTTTAGTTGTTGAAAAATTATCACCACATTTTTTGCGTGATGTTTTAGCTAAGCTGCCGCGCGGCGTGGTCGTCATCAGCGGCACCAATGGCAAAACCACCACGACAAAAATGGTCGTCGAACTGCTGCGCGCCAGCGGCTTGAAAGTCTTCACCAATCCGAGCGGCAGTAATTTCACGCGCGGCGTTGTTAGTTCGGCTGTCGTGCAAATGAAACGCGGCAAGCTCGACGCCGACATTGCGGTGTTGGAACTCGACGAAGCCCACGCCGTCCATTTCGTCCGTGAAGTCAAACCGAAATATTGTCTACTGTTAAATGTTTTGCGCGATCAGACCGATCGATTTGATGTTGACGAGGCGGCGAAACTTCTTGAAACTGTCGCAAAAAAAACTACGACTGGTGTAGTTCTGAATCGGGATAATCCACGGATTGCAAAAGTCGCTGAAGCCTTAGATGGGCAAGAAGTTTCTTATTTTGGCCACGCGCCTAGCTTGGTAAGAGATTTTCCTAGTGACGAGAAGCTATCTATGAAAAAGAAAACTTCTGTAAAAGATCAATCTGTCGATGTCGAACTGACAAAACTTTCCGGCTCGAACGCCACTTACAAAATCGACAACAAAGGCTACAGCGTGAAGTTACAAATGAACGGCTCGCACAACATTTTGAACGGCGCTGCGGCGTTGACTTTGGCACGAATGATCTTGGGCAAAAAATCCGAAACTACCAAACTGATCGCTGCCCTAGAAAAAGTTCCGCCTGCCTTTGGCCGCGGCGAAGCTATCGAAATAAATGGTCAGCCACTTGAACTTATTTTAGTCAAAAACCCCAGCGGCTTTCGATTCGCGCTAGCTTCGCAGTTCAAAAAATCGGCCGCTAATATGATCGCTATCAACAACACTTACGCCGACGGCCGCGATATTTCTTGGCTTAAGGAAGTCGATTTTGGTAAATTATCGAACGTCGCCGTCGTGTCGGGTAGTTGTGCTGCTGACGTGGTAGAAGTATTAAAAAATGACAAAGTCGCTGTCGAGTTGGTCGAACCGGATTTGCGGTTAGCCTTGAGCAAATTCTTAAACAGCGAAAAGAGTAGGCCAAAACAGATTTTCTGCAATTATTCGACGATGCTGACTTTACGGAAAATGTTAGAGAGAGAAGCCCAAAAATCATGAAGTACGAGTGGAAAAAATCTGAAAAAGAAATCTACTTACCAAAGAACGAACCGACCCTAATAAAAGTTCCGCGCTACAAATACTTCACTATAACAGGCCAAGGCAACCCGAACAGCCCGGATTTTGCCGACAAGGTTTCCGCGCTCTATTCGCTGGCCTACGCTGTGCGCATGATGCCGCGAAACGGATTCACGCCCAACGGCTATTTCGAATACACGGTTTATCCGCTAGAGGGCGTTTGGCGCGGCG
The DNA here is from genome assembly GCA_009777625.1 of Candidatus Saccharimonadota bacterium. GTDB lineage: Bacteria > Patescibacteriota > Saccharimonadia > Saccharimonadales > Saccharimonadaceae > WRLL01. The sequence continues at coordinate 19,791 of WRLL01000016.1, read as the reverse complement.
GCACGGGCGACAAAAACAGTTTTTCTTATACAATTATGATTCGCCAGCCGGATTTTGTCGATGAGAATACTTTTGAAAAAGCCTTGGAAATTGCGTCAGAGAAGAAACCAAATCCAAACTTGGCCAATGTGAAATTCGAAGAAATCGAAGACGGTCTGTCTGTCCAAATGTTACACGTTGGTTCGTACGATGACGAGCCAACAAGTTTTGCGCGAATGGCAGAATTTATGAACGAGAATAGTTACCAACGAATCAGCGACACACACCGCGAAATTTATTTGTCTGATCCCGGCAAAGTCACACCGGAAAAATTAAAAACAGTGTTAAGGTGGTCAGTGAAATGAAGCCTATCAATGCACCCAAACCGGAGTCCCGATTGATGCGAAATCATAAACTACTTTGGCGTCGGCCTGTCGCATGTTAATGCAGCCGTGCGAAATACCGCGATTGACTCGGTCGGGTGACATCCACCATGCCTCATGGAAAGCGTAACCACCCGGACCCCAATAGGTCACATAGTGAATATTGCAGAGCGGCGGCGCAGGTTCGCCATTCGGGCCCGGATTAGGCATACATTGATTGAAGGTTTTTTGGAAAACTGTGAACAATCCAGTGATAGTCGGCGTTGATGGTTTGCCTTTCGATGTATAATTGGTCGACCAAACGACATTGGTTCCTTCGTATAATCGGACTGTAAAATCGCTGAGCGTGTATTCGACCCAGCGGCTGTTTATCGCCACGGTCTGGTCAGTTTTGAACGGCGAGTCATCGGTTGTCATGACAAAATTGTCACTGACGGCGTCATTCAATGCTACGACGATTTGGCCGGCTAATTGATTGACGTTATTTGGCGCTTGACCGCTTCTGCCTGGTACTACAATACGCAAAACATTGCCGTTGCCATCGGTGATGGCTCGCTGATTGATCGGTTTACCAGTGATTTGACCGGCAACCGTATTGTTGATGAAATCGACAATCTTCTCTTTGTCATAGTTAATGATATAACGATTAGATTCAGCGTTGGCCGTGAAAGTTGTCCAGGCGGCAATGTCGGGCGGATCGATTTTCCAGATTGGTTGGCCATTGTTTATGATGTTCAAGTCTAAACCGAGGCGCGTGTTGGCCGCCGCGGCAGCTTTATCGGCCGCTGCGGTATTGACGGTTGGCGATGCATCGTCAGTTGTTATGATGAATTTTTCAGTGCGTGGATTATGCATCAAATCGCGAATAGCTTCGTCGAATTTCTTAACATTAATGGCTTTGCCGTCGGCGCCAGGTTGAGCGACGAATTGGGTGCCGTTAAAAACAACTTGGGCATCGATCGGGTCGGCGGTCAATTCAGTAAAGTTCTGATTAACGAAATCATGCGATTTCTGATTGTCATATTTTGCAACCAAATCAAGTTCCGGTCGCGCAAAAAACAGAGCAAAAACATTCCGCCGACCGGTTTTTAACGCCTCATCAACTACCTTGTCGCTGTTGATCTCAATACCCAGGTCCCTGGCGTTTGCCCCGACAGTTTTGTCGTCATAAGAAATATCCAGGCGAATTTTCTTTTCCAGGTCAAACAAAGTTTTCCGCAATTGCTCCTCGGTCTGTCCACTGACATTAACACCGACGATAGTCGTGCCAGGCGCAGCTTTATCACGGTAAAACAACATTGTGCTGATCATCGTTACGGCCAATAGTAGAACGGCCGTCAAAGCTACAACAGAAAATACCCAGTGCTTCTTAATCCAAGCGAAATGCGGCCTCACTTTGTTCTTTAGTTTTTCCACCCGTCTCCTTGAAAATACTTAACCAAAATATCCCGTTTAGTATATCATGGACTGCCCAAGAATTACAACGCATGTTATAATTATAGCAACGAGAGAATAAAATATGTTTACTTATTTTATTCCGAGTGCGACTAATTACAACGCATGTTATAATTATTATGAATCATGAAAAGAAAAAAATGGGTCATAATAACAATCGTCGCGCTAGCCATCACGGTTGTCATCTTCCTTTTATTTATTATGGTTCGCGATCTATGGCCTCTGATACAAGAATTGATCAAAAACCAAAATGACGAGCAAAAATCCGTCGACTATATTCAATCTTTTGGATTGAAAGGAATTCCGATTTTGATCACGATCGAAGCGTTGTTGGCTGCGACTAGTTTGGTTTCGGCTAACCCAATTCATATTTTGGTCGGGCTGACTTACGGAGTTTTCTGGGGAAGTATCATTGCAATCGTCGGTGTAGCAATCGGCAATGCAATATTGTTCTTGGCGTTTCGACAATTCCGAAAATGGCTTAGCCCGTTTATCAAATCCAAAAACAAACGTTTCTTAAGCGTTGAAAAAATAGAAAAAATGAAATATCCCGAAATCATCGCCGCGATTGCTTTTGCAATACCAGGCTTTCCGGATCTGATTGTGCCATATGTCTTTTCTAAAATCAAAATATCGTTCTGGCGCTACATGTTGAGTATTACGCTGGCTGGCATTCCGGGAATTATTCTATTAACCTGGGCCGGAAATTTGTTGGCTCGGGGCAACTGGGAAATTGTTGCTGCCCTCGTCGTGTTGATGGTCGCATTGGTTATCGTTGTTTTCGCAAACCGAAAAAGAATTCTGAGAATGTTCGAATGATTATATCTGGCCGTAGACGTTGCATCGAGTTATGACTTCTGTTATACTACCTCTTAAATAATGAAAAGAAAAACCAACAATTTCTGGCTAGGCGTGTTCCTCATCACCATACTTTTGGCAAGCTTTGAGGGCACATTGATACGGATAGCCAGCAATGATTTAAGTGTACCGATGCTGATGGCTCTGCGCTACGTTATTGCCGCAATCTTTGCCCTGCCGTTTGCTATCATTGCGCTAAAGAAACATCAGGTGACAATCAAACGGTTACTCTTCCTTATGCTGGTTTCTGCACCGCTAATTGTCGATCCTCTGATATGGCAATATGTTGTTGCCACGACAAACGCTTCGTTTGCGGCTATTCTTAGTCTGACCGCGCCTATAACCTTTATGATCATCTCAACAATTGCTACCAGGGATCGCATTTCGAGCAAGATGATTGTAGGTTTTCTTTCCGCGGTATTCGGTGGTTTTATCATGGTGTTACTGCCTAATCTTAACAGTAGCGCCGCTTTAAACTTTGGTGCCATCCCCGTTATTCTGATGCTCATTCAGGGCATCGTTGTTAGTGTACTATTGATCATATTCAGAAAAGAGCACGAACGCGGCACTCCGATGGTAGCTATCCTCGCTCCGGTTTATTCCACATGGGCAATAATCAGTGTTGCCATGGCCTTTTTGTCAGGAGACATGGGCCAAATACATAGCCTGACAACTAGTAATTGGTTAGTCGGTATATACCTAGGGATAGTGGCCTCTATTCTAATGAATGCAGTGTCTACTCAGTATTATGAACGTGCCGGTACAACGGCTTCAGCAACTATGAAATATTTCAAAAAATTCCTGACGATTTTGATACCGATCTTGGTGTTGGGCGAAATGTTAAGCTGGGAAATTGCGCTCGGTGCTGCCTTTATTATCATCGGCGTTATCATCACATCGAGGAAGCATAAAAACAAAAAACTACCGTATTCAAGGTAGCTCTTGTATTTCTAAACTTGGTCGGGGTGAAAGGACTTGAACCTTCGACCTCCGCGTCCCAAACGCGGCGCGCTACCAACTGCGCCACACCCCGGTGACCATGCAGAGATTATATCAGACTTCTGCTGTTATGTCAGCATTTGTATGCACTGCCGTAACATCATCCAAATCATCCACCGCGTCGAGCAGGTTCAAAACTTTTCGCGCGGTTTCGGTATTATCAACCACGACCGGTGTATTTGGCACATATTCCAAACCAGCGTCGGCGACTTTCAGCCCCTGTTCGGCCAACGTGGCGCGGACCTTATGCAGATCTTTCATGTCGGTGTAAATCGTCAATTCGTTGTCTTCCTGCTTAACGTCTTCGGCGCCGGCATCGAGCGCGATCATCAGCAGTTCATCGGCCGATTGATCAGCGCCGACTTCGACGCGAATCACACCTTTTCGCGCGAACTGAAACGCCACCGAACCAGGCTCTGCCATATTGCCGCCGTGCTTGGTCAAAGCCGTCCGCACCTCTGGGAAAGTCCGATTCCGATTGTCCGTCGCTGTTTCTATAATCAACCCAACACCGCCCGGCCCATAAGCCTCATAAACGACTTCCTCTAACGCCGCCGCAGATTTATCGGCCACGCGCGCGATGGCCCGCTCGATGTTCGCCAGCGGCATGTTGGCGGCCTTGGCCTTTTCGATCGCCATGGCCAGCGCCGGGTTCATCGCCGGATCGGTCCCGCCGCGCGCCGCGATGGCGATTTGGTTGCCGACCTTCGTGAAAACTGCGCCGCGCTTGGCGTCTTTGGCGCCCTTTTCGCGTTTGATAGTTGACCATTTGCTGTGTCCAGACATGAAAACTCCTCTTTAAAACTTTCCTAATCTGCTTTTCATTTTAGCACATTTGAGCGCTCGCGCTTTGGCCTTTCACGTTGCTTTCCTGGTAACATACCTCGCGATGTTCGGAATCAAACTGCCTTACACCTCTATAAAACTTGTATTTCCTGCCATTTTTGCTATAATCCATAAGCTAACTATGCGTAAATTCAATCTTGAAAATATCCTTGGGGGTATGAAAGTCAAATGGCTGGCAGTTGCGGTCATTGCTGTCTTTAGCGTAATCCTGATCGGCACTGCTGGCGTAGCCAGAGCCTCCGAATCTGGCAACAACAATGCCAACGAAAAACGCCTAGTAACGATCTACGACGACGGCACAGAACGCACCATCCTGACGCACGCCAACACCGTAGAGAAAGCCCTAAATGACGCCGGAATCGTCACCGAAAAGGCCGACGACATCGAGCCAAAACTGGACGCCAAGCTGACCGACACTTCGACCAACATTATCATTTACCGCGCTCGCCCAGTCGTCGTGATCGACGGTTCGCGTCAAATTCGCGTAGTAACGGCAGCGCAGACGCAGACCGCCATCGCCGAAGCCGCCAATCTGACTCTCGATCCGGCCGACAAAACCGAGTTAAAGCGCGTCAATGACATGTTGACTTCTGGTGGCGCTGGACTTCAGTTAATTATTACTCGTGCCAAGACGGTCAATTTGATTTTGTATGGCAATCATCTGACGCTGAAAACGCAAGCAAAAACTATTGCCGAATTGCTTGACGAAAAGAATATAAAGCTAGCGGCGGACGACTTTATCAACACAGAAACTGACACAGTTATTACTGACAACATGAACTTAGAAATCTGGCGCGAAGGTAAACAAACCGTCACTGCCGAAGAAGAAATCGCGTTTACTTCACAGACCATTAACGACCCAACAAAAGAAAAAGGCCAGCGCGAAGTCCGCACGGCCGGCGTCAACGGCAAGCGCTCAGTTACATACGAAATCGACATGAAAAACGGCCAAGAGGTGGCGCGCCAAGAAATCCAAAGCGTCGAAATCGCACCGTCAGTAACAGAGGTAATAATCGTTGGCACAAAGACGGCTGGCCCGGCCTATAACCCGAACGGCACGCACGAAGAATGGATGCGCGCCGCTGGCATCGCGCCGGAAAACTTCGCCTACGTCGAGTTTCTGGTGGCGCGCGAAAGTGGTTGGAATCCGAACGCTGTCAATCGATCATCGGGCGCATGTGGCCTGCCGCAAGCTTTGCCGTGTTCAAAATTGGGACCAAACTGGAATAATCCGGTCGTGGCTTTGTCATGGATGAATGGTTACGTTGGGCGCTACGGCGGTTGGGCCGGGGCGTACAATTTTTGGATGACGCATCATTGGTATTAAGCTTACTCTGCTGTCATCCTGAACTTGTTTCAGGATCTAAATGTTTGGTAAAATCTAACTATGCAAAAGAAAAGTGTAAATCTTGTAAACGGCGCAGTTCAAATCGCCTGTTCGACTACTGCTGACGGCGACATGTTGCCACGCGACAAGACTGGCTCAGAGTTGGAAAAAGTCCGTTCCAACATCGACAATTTCCTTAAGCAAATAAATAGCGCTATTACCAAGGCAGCCTGGGTGCGAATGGACTACGATCGCGAAGATTACCGGCGTTATATGGTTGTCGGACCAGATGACGCAGGCGCCGGTTTGAGCGACAATCATCCAATCGCCGTAGCGGATGGCCTAGCAACGCGAGCGAAAAATATGACGCTGTTTCTGCCACTGGCGGATTGTCTGGGCGCAGCACTATATGATCCTGAAAATGCGGCGTTAATGATGACGCACTTGGGACGACATGCGACCGAACAACATGGCGCAACTACTTCCGTTGAATTCATGACAGAGAAGTTCGGTACCGATCCGAAACATCTGCAAATCTGGCTATCGCCGTCAGCTAGCGCAGAAAATTACCCAATGTGGACGTTTAATAATCGCAGCCAACGTGATGTCAACATCGAACATTTTATCTCAACGGGCGTGCGGCCAGAAAATATCACTGGCGATAACATCGACAACACAACCGACCCGAATTACTTTTCACACAGTAATTTCCTGAAAGGCTTACAAAAAACCGATGACAAGTTTGCGATTGCTGCAAGAATCGCCTAGGTCATATGTTATAATTAATCCCATGAAAGACGCCCTCGCGATCGCTTCTCTAGTTTTGTCATTGGCTGTATCTATGCTGTATATAATTCAAGTTGTCAGAGGCAAAGTCAAACCACAACGTTTCAGCTGGCTGCTATGGACAATGCTTAGCGCGACATATTTTGCGTCAGCACTATCAACGGGGGGGGGCGTACTTTTTACGTTCGGAGAGCTGGTCGGCCCGGGGCTGATTTTCCTTGTTTCGTTGAAATACGGCGTTGGCGGCAAGAGTCGTTTTGATTTGGTGTCGTTGGTTATAGCGCTGGTTGCTTTTGTCCTATTGTTCGTCGCTAGTAATGTTTTGTTCGGTTTGATCCTGGCATTGGTGGTGGACGGTATCGGCTTTATGTTGACGGCGCGAAAGCTGGCCAAGGACAGATCGTCGGAGCAGAAAATGCCATGGCTATTGTATTCGCTCGGTGGGCTCTTGGCGATCTTTGGTCTGCAGACTTTTTCTGTTGAGAATTTACTTTTCCCGATTTATATCGTTATTTCCTGCGGCGTGTTCTTCTTCATGGCTGATCCCAAAGCCAAGCCAAAACCAGAAGCGATCGAGAATTTATAATTATAGCGAAGTTTGCCAAAATATGTTAAGATAATCTGGTGAAAAAGTACTACATCACGACTGCAATTCCTTACGCCAATGCTGCCCCGCACATCGGCACGGCGATGGATTATCTGTATGGCGATATTTTGTTGCGCTACAAATTATCCCAAGACTTTAACGCCAAATTGTCGATCGGCACTGACGAACATGGCACCAAGGTCGAACAAAAAGCTCGTGACAATAACATGACGCCACAAGAGTGGACCGACCAATTGCAGCCGGAATTCCAGAAAATGCGCGCTGCATTGAACCTCGATTTTGGCGTATCGATTGACCAAATTGCGAAATCTTTGGCCGAGCAGGATTTGACCCAGCAAAACATCATCAACGTTCGCACAACCGACCCGACTCATGTAAAGAACGTGCAGGAAATCTGGCGCAGACTCGACAGGGCTGGCGTGATTTACAAAAGCACTTACGAAGGCTGGTACTGCGTTGGCTGCGAAGGTTTTGTGACAGAAACCGAGGCTCGCGAAATGAATTACACTTGCGGCGATCACAACAAACCACTGGAAAAACTTAGCGAAGACAATTATTATCTGAAAGTTTCGCAGTTCACCGAGCAGATCCGCGAGTTCGCCAAAACCTCGGTCATTCCGGAATTTCGCGGTCGTGAAATCCTTGAACTGATCAAAGATGGTGCCAAAGACGTGTCAATTTCGCGGCCCGTCGAAAAGTTAAAATGGGGCGTTCCAGTGCCAGGCGACGAATCGCAGATCATGTACGTTTGGATCGACGCGCTGAGCAATTACATCACAGCGCTGAATTATCCGGACGCGAGCTGGCAAAAAGATTTCTGGCCGGCCGATGTCGAAATCGTCGGCAAAGACATTTTGCGTTTCCACGCCGTTATTTGGCCAGCGATGTTGCTGGCACTGGGCCTGGATTTGCCGAAAAAGTTGATGGTGCACGGTTTCGTCAATGTCGGCGGCAGCAAAATGAGCAAGTCGATCGGCAATGTTGTCTCGCCGCTAGAAATTATTGAACAGTACGGCACGGACGCTTTTCGCTATTATTTCGCGCGGCACATTCCAACGTTCGACGATGGCGATTTCACTTGGGAAAAGCTCGAAAATGCATATAACGGCGAGCTGGCAAATGATTTAGGAAATTTGGTTTCGCGGGTGGCGAATATGTTGAAGAAATATGAAATTTCGGCGCCAAATCCTGAAGTGATTTTTAATGAATTTGATCGGAAATCCGAACAGGAAGTTCATGAAAAAATTAATCAACTTTTCGCAAGCTATGAACTGAATTCTGCGTTGGAATTTATTTGGGAATTGGTTCAGAATAACAACAAATTTATTGAAGAGAAAAAGCCTTGGACGCTGGCGAAAACTGATCGCACCAGTTTGGAAAATGTGTTGCAAAAATTGTGGTTAAACCTGGTATATTTGAGCGAACTCTTGGCACCGTTTTTACCCGAAACATCCGCCAAAATTCAGAACATTTTTGCGAAAGATTCAGGTGAGAAAATCACTGAAAACCTGCCGATTCTCTTCCCGAAAAAATATTTACATACAGAAGAACCAGAGCGAAAGTAAACTAATCCCCGATTACATCATTCATACCATAAAGCCCAGCCGGCTGGCTGACCAGAAACGCCGCGGCCTTTAGCGCACCTTTCGCGAAAATCGATCGCGAAGTTACGGTATGTTTGATTTCAAAAGATTCATTATCGCCAAAGAAATACACGCTGTGTGCGCCAACCACCGTGCCGCCGCGCAACGAATGAATGCCGATTTCCTTTTTTTTGCGAGGCGTGCGCTTGCTGTGTCGGTCGAATTCATATTCTTTGGTTCCGCCCAACCGCTGGTTAATGCTGTCGGCCAATAGCAGCGCCGTGCCGCTCGGGCTGTCGGCCTTGCGATTGTGGTGAATATCGGTGATCTCAATGTCCGAGTCGGGCAGTTTCTCAGCCAGATCGGCGACCAACTTGGCCATTAGGTTGATTTCAAAGGATGTGTTAGCCGCGCGAAGGATCGGAATTTCCTTTGCTAACTCTGCAATTTTCGCCAATTCTTCTTCAGAAAATCCAGTTGTTGCAATCACGATCGGAATGTTATTTTCCTTAGCATAATCCAATATTTGAGACGTTGCCGCCGGGGTAGAGAAGTCGATAATAACGTCGGGCTTTTCCTTAATCTTGGACGCGTCATCATAAATCGGGAAGTCTGCATTGTTGGCCGTGCGATCAAACCCAGCGACGACTTCAAAGTTTGGATCGGCCGAAATTTGCTGGACGACCTCCTGCCCCATTTTGCCATTTGCGCCGCTGACTAAAACTCGAATCATTTTTGCCTCCTTAAATCAAGCCGCTAGCTTTCATTTCTTTTTTAAGTATTTCAGCGCCAGGTGCTGACAATTCGATCAAAGGCAAACGCGGCTTGCCAACTTCGTATCCCATCATATTAAGTGCGGCTTTGACTGGAATCGGGCTGACTTCACAAAACAAAGCATTTGTTAACGGCAGAGCTTCTAGCTGTAAATTAGCTGCTTCTTTGACATTGCCGTCCAAAAATTCATGCACAATACGCGAAGTTTCCCGTGGCATGACATTGGAAAGCACCGAAATTACGCCGATCCCACCCAATGACAAAACCGGCAAAATCTGGTCGTCGTTCCCTGAATAAATCGCTAAGTCATCACCACATTTTTGCGCGATTTGGGCGATCTGCGAAAAATCGCCGCTGGCTTCTTTGACGGCGATGATGTTGTCGACTTTGGCCAGTTCAATGCAAGTGTTTGGTGCCATGTTCATGCCGGTCCGCGATGGCACGTTGTACATAATGATCGGCAATTTCACTCCACGTGCGATCGCCGAAAAATGTTCCACCAACCTGGCCTGGGTGGTTTTATTATAATAAGGCGTCACCAACATAATGCCGTCAACACCAATCGATTCGGCGTATTGCGACAATTCGATTGATTTGGCTGTGTTGTTGCCGCCAGTGCCGGCGATGACTGGCACGCGGCCCCTCACTTTCTCGACGGCGAATTTCAGAACGCCGCGCTTTTCGTCGTCACTCATAGTGGCCGATTCGCCGGTTGTGCCGCACACGACCAATGCGTCGATACCGCTCGAGATCTGGAATTCGATCAACTTTTCGAACGCATCGTAATTCACGCCGTCGTCAGTGAATGGCGTGACTATGGCTGTGGCGGCTCCTTTGAATATGACTTTTTTCATTTCTCCTCCTTTATTAACGTTTCTAAAATTTGTACGGCGTTAGTTGCGGCACCTTTTCGTAAGTTGTCGGCGACGACCCAAATGTTCAAACCGTTTTCGATGCTGTCGTCGCGGCGGATTCGACCGACGAGAACTTCGTCGTGGCCAGTCGCGTTGGTCGCCAGCGGATACAGTAATTTTGCTGGATCGTCTTGCACAATAATGCCGAGACTTTTCTTCAACAGATTCTTGACTTCTTCAATGTCAAAAGGTTTTTCAAATTCAATATTAATCGACTCGCTATGTGAATTCAACACTGGCACGCGCACGGTCGTAGCCGTAATTCTCAAATATGGCTTTCCAAGGATCTTCCGCGTTTCGGCCATCATCTTTTCTTCTTCTTTCGTATAACCATTGTTCAGGAAAACGTCAATCTGCGGCAAGCAATTATTCACAATCGGATAAGGAAATTTGATTGGCGGCAAGCCTCTCAAGCCATTCTTCAAATCATCAACGCCTGGCTTGCCGGCACCGGAAACTGCTTGGTAAGTCGAATAAATCACGCGCCGAATCGAATAGGCGTCATCCAGCGGTTTCAGCGCCACGACCGCCTGAATCGTCGAGCAATTCGGATTGGCGATAATGCCACGATGATTTTGCAAAGCCGCAGAATTAACTTCAGGTACGACCAACGGCACATTCGGGTCCATCCGCCAGGCGCTACTGTTGTCGATGACGACGCAACCTTTTTCAACTGCGATTGGCGCAAAGTGTCGACTGGTCTCGCCACCAGCTGAAAAAATCGCGTAATCAAAACCGCTGTCGAATGAATCCTCTTTTAATTCTTGAACAACATATTCGCGTCCTAAAAATTCGATTTTTTGCCCAGCTGAACGTTTCGACGCGAACAAAACATATTCACCGACTGGCAATTGACGCTCCTGTAAAATCTCGCGGATTTTGCGACCGACCAAACCGGTGCTTCCAACGATGGCAATTCTAAAATTATCTCTCACGATGCTTTTATTGTATCACATCTGATAGGAAGGTTGCAGACCGACATGCCAAATGCTAAAATAATCCCAAGGGAGAAAAGAATTATGAGCAAAGACAGGATTAGAATTGGCATTTGTGGCTACGGCAATTTGGGGCGCGGCGTCGAAATCGGCCTGAAAAGCAATCCGGACATGGAACTGGCGGCAATTTTTTCGCGGCGTAATAATTTGAAAATCGAATCGAACGTGCCAGTTATTAACATCAGCGAAGTTGACAAATGGCAAGACAAAATTGACGTCATGATTCTCTGCGGCGGCTCGGCCAAAGATTTGCCGCAGCAAGGACCGGAAATTGCTAAGCTCTTCAATACAGTTGATAGCTTTGACACGCACGCTAATATTCCGAAATATTACAAAAGTATGGAAGAAGCTGCCCGGGCTGGCGATAATCTATCGATCATTTCGACCGGCTGGGATCCGGGGCTTTTCTCGATTCAGCGTGTTTTAAGTGAAGCGATTTTGCCAAGAGGTGAAACTTACACATTTTGGGGCGAAGGCGTCAGCCAAGGCCATTCTGATGCCGTCCGTCGTGTCCCAGGAGTCAAAAACGCTGTCCAGCACACCCGTCCACGTGCGGAAGCAATCGATCGGGTTCGTGCTGGCGAAAACCCAGAACTTTCAACCAGAGAAAAACACACTCGCGAATGTTTTGTAGTGTTAGAGGATAATGCGAATCCCGAACAAGTCGAAGAAGCCATCAAAACCATGCCAAACTACTTTGCTGATTACGACACAACAGTTCATTTTATCAGCGAAGGAGAATTGCAAAATAATCACGCTAGCTTGCCGCACGGTGGCTTCGTCATCCGGGGTGCAAAAACCGGTGCCGATAGCCAACAATCTATGGAATTCTCCTTGCATTTAAAATCGAATCCGGAATTTACGGCGGCTGTTTTAATTGCCTATGCGCGGGCTTGTTATCGACTATATAAAGAAGGTCAAACTGGCGCAAAAACCGTGCTGGACATTCCAATCGGTCTGCTGCATCCGAAATCCCGCCAAGAATTATTGGAAAGTGGGATCATCTAAAATGGCCATCATCGTTCAAAAATTCGGCGGCAGCAGCGTCGCCGATACCGAAAAGTTGTTCGCTGTCTGCAAACATATCACGCGCGAATTCGACCAAGGCAATCAAGTTGTTGTGGTCGTTTCGGCCCAAGGTAAAACCACCGATGGTCTAGTCAAACAAATCGGCGAAATTGCTGAAACGCCGAGTCAGCGTGAATACGATGTTCTGTTATCCACTGGTGAGCAAATCACCATTGCCAAACTGGCGATGTGTCTGCAGGAACTTGGCTACGACGCTATTTCCTACATGGGCTGGCAAGTGCCGCTTATCACCGACGGCAATCACGCCAATGCGCGAATTGAATACATCGAAAGCAAAAACATCCGAGCAGATTTGGACAATGGCAAAATCGTCATCGTCACCGGTTTTCAAGGCGTCGATCGTCAGGGCAATATTACGACCTTTGGTCGCGGCGGTTCGGACACGACGGCCGTGGCGCTGGCAGCAGCTTTGAACGCTGACAAATGCGAAATCTATACTGATGTCGACGGTATCTTCTCTTCCGATCCAAGAATTATTACCAATGTTAAGAAAATCGAAACCATGTGTAGTGACGAAATGCTCGAACTGGCCAGCCTAGGCGCGAAAGTCCTGCACAGTCGCTGCGTCGAAATTGGCAAGAATTACGATGTACCGATCCACGTCAAATCGACTTTTATGGAAGAATCGTGCGGAACGTTGATCAAGAATGATCGCGACAACTTTGAAAAACTGGTCATCAGCGGCATCGCAAAACAAGATAACAATTCGCGTATCACTGTTATATGCGACAAAATTCTTTGCGAAAAAAAGGATTCGTGCCAGCCTTACAAAGTTTTTAAATTGCTAGCCGATCACGGCGTCAACGTTGATATCATCGTTAAATCGCATGACGGCACAGCCGAAACTGATATCTCGTTTTCGATCGAAAGCAAAGAGCTGGATAAAACTTTGAAAGTTTTGAAAAAGTACAAACAAGATATCGGCGCGAAGAAGATTCTTCACAGCGACGGCCTTAGTAAAATTTCAGTCGTTGGTGTTGGCATGGTCAACACGCCGGGCGTTGCAGCAATTACGTTCGAGGTTCTGCACAACAGTGGCATTGATATGCATATGATCAGCACATCAGAAATCAAAATTTCGATTCTAGTCGACGCCGACAAAGCGAACCTAGCTATGCAGGTTCTGCACGATCAGTTTATGAGCTAGATTTTTCCGCCCTTGGCCCAAAACTTGATAATTCCACCGGTTTCTTGGACGGCCAGCACCCAGCCGCGTGGTTTAACCCACCACCAACTGTCGTTTATGGCTTCGGTTGTGCGTACGGTTGTTGCGACACAGGCTTCTTCGCCTCTTTCGGCTTTTGCACCGGCCGTATCTAGATCGCATTTGATGGCGGCGTCAAATAAAAATCCGGCCCGTCGCAAGTGATAATTTTCACTGACCAGAATCACATTACGCCAGTTATTCTCATTAATAATTTCAGCAACGTTCTTGGCATTTTCGACTGTATTAACGGAATTCTGTTCAAGTAGGAGGGCGCTTTTTGGCACGCCGGCGTCGATGGCCATATTGCGCATGACTTTCGCATTGCTGGGGCTCTCAGGATCGGCTGCTGCACCCGAGAAAATGATATATTGCGCCCAGCCATCTTTATAAAGATTAATAGCTTTCTGTGCTCGTGCTGTCGTGTCGCCGCCGCTAATGGCTACGATAACGTCGGCCTGTTTGCATCGGCGGTCTTCTTTGCTGGGTTTATCATCGCAGACTGCTAAATTATCTGGTGCCAGGAAAATACTTAGGGCAAAAATTGTTGCTAGAAGAATCGCTGCCAAAACACCAAGACCGATGAAAAATTTTGCTGTTTTACCTAAAACATAAGCCATAATATATCCATTATAACATTCGTTGTAATATTTCACACTCGGAAGAAAATATGCTGGGCACATTTTCTTCTCTCGTTGCTCATATTATAGCACTTTTAACCACTAACTAAATTTTCGCTGCTCGTGTAAAACTCCCATTAGAATTTTCTTAACTTCCTCGATTTCGTCAGTTGTTGTCGGTCGACCTAGACTAATCCTTAAGCTGCCATCGGCTAAATCTTCATCAAGGCCAATTGCGGTCAAAACATGACTGCGCGTGCCCTTGTTTGCCGCACAGGCCGAGCCAGTCGCAACCATTACACCGCGTTCGTCGAGGGCGAAGACTGCGCGCTCTCCATCGAGGCCGGGTAGGAAAAAGTTAGTTAAGTTCGGCAGGCGATGTTTTTTGTCGCCATTGATTTTTATTTCAGGGAATTCGTCGGCCAAGAACTTTTCCAGATCATCGCGCAAAGTCTGCGAACGCTTAACTTCTGAACCACGATGTTTCTCGGCGATTTCTAAAGCCTTGGCGAGACCTATTGCACCGGCAACATTTTCCGTCCCCGACCGCAGACCCATTTCCTGTCCGCCGCCGCGAATCAGTGGCTTAAGCTCAACGCCAGCTCGCACGAACAACAACCCGACTTGCTTTGGCCCATAAAATTTTCCAGCGTTCAATGTCAAGAGATCAATGCCCAGTCGTGCCACGTTCAAATCCAAAATACCAGCTGCTTGCGACGCGTCGCTGTGAAATAACAGAGGCGTTTTGACGCTGCGTTCACGCCGATCTTCTTTTACTTTAGAAATAATCGCCGCGATTTCTTTCAAAGGCTGCACCGTGCCGATTTCGTTGTTGGCGTAACCGATCGAAACGATTTCAACATTGTCGGTTAATTCTTTTTCTAAGTTGTTTAGATCAATCCTGCCTTTTTTATCAACTGGCAAAACTTTTCCGCCGCGCGATTTGGCAGTTTCCAACACGGCCGGGTGTTCAATCGCTGTCGTCAAAATCGCGCCATTCATCCCCGCCAAAGCCAAATTGATCGACTCGGTCGCGCCAGCTGTAAAAACAATTTCAGCCGGTCGCGCGCCGATAATTTGCGCAATCGAATGCCGCGCCTGATCCAAATCTGCGCGGACTTGTCGCGCCGGCAAATAACTGGCCGATGGGTTGAAAAACTGCTCGCGAAAATAGGGCGTCATGGCGACTAAAACTTTTTCGTCAATCGGCGTAGCGGCGGCATAGTCGAGGTAGATCATCGATTTATTTTAACATAGTTTAGTTCACAAAATATTAGCCATACACCACACTACTAGGGCAGGCTTCTTATTATCCTCTGCCTCCAAAGCCGCGCCTTGGACGGATACTCGCCCTCGTTATCCTAAGAGCTGTATTTCTAGACGACTTATTTATCTGTCGAATAGTTGCAGATGTTTTGTCGTCGATCTGGGGTGTCGTTACAATGCGTTTTACAAGTATGCCCGTCGAGCTACTTGTCTGCGGTGATTGAAGTCTATACCAGGCTCGCACGGCCGTTTGCCCTACAGAACTTTTTGCGCTCGACGTCATGTCTGCAGCTAGTTCAAGACCTATACAATCTTGCCAATACTGCGGATCATGTTTCTTGGTTATGAGCCCAGACGCAGTCGCCTCTTCTAACGTCTTTTGCGGGTCCTCCATAAACATAGCAGAGAAAGGCCCGAGTCCGCCGTTGAAGCGTCCCGGCCTTAGCGCCTGCAACAATCCTCCGGGTGGCAAGTCGACTACAGGGGAATACTCCACGCTTAGTTTCCTGCTACTACGCTCTCTGCGCTCTTTAGCTAGTTGCTCCCATATGAACAATTCTAGTTCGTCAAGACTTCGGGGATCATCAAATTCTACTGTGGTTCCAGCTTGAATCTCTGACCAGTTGGGGGGGGGGGGTTTGTTCGGGCGAAGACATGATTATAAGTATACCATTATTACCTATTATTGTCAACGGCTGTTTTTCTAAATGCTAAATAGTTCCTCAGCATTCTTAGTCGTCTGCTCTGCAATTTCTTGGAAAGATTCGCCACGCAAATTATTTAAGAACTCGACAATTTTCGGAATAAAAGAAGGCTGATTTTTTTGCCCGCGAAACGGCACAGGCGCGAGGAACGGCGCGTCGGTTTCCAGCAACATGCGATCCAGCGGTAAGTTTTTGTGAACCTCAATCAAATATTCTTTCTTGTTGAAAGTCGCGATGCCGTTGACGCCGATGTAAAGCCCGCGTTTCAGCGCCTGATCCATTTGTTCCAAAGTGTCAGTGAAAGAATGCAAAACACCTTTTATTCCAGAAAAGTTGTCGATAATCGGCCAGAAATCCTGCCAGACTTCGCCGGTCATTTCTTTATCGTCGCGGACATGAAACGACACTGGCAGCGCGTGATCGATGGCCAGTTGCAGCTGCATTTCGAACGCTTCGATCTGTTTCGCGCGCGGCGTAAATTCGTAGTAATAGTCAAGGCCGATTTCGCCGACAGCGACAATTTGCTGGCGATTTTCCTCAATCAATTTTTTTAATTCGGACAAATCTTTTGCGGAAAAATCTTTCGAATCATGTGGGTGGACGCCAATCGCCGCGAAAATCTGCATCTCCGGGACAGAAAAATCCTTAGCAAAGGAAACCGCCTCACGCGAACTCTGCATATTCGTGCCCACACAAATCAATTTCCGCACATCAGCTGTCGCGCTGGCCGCCAAAGTCTGTCGCTGGTCGAGCGGGAAATCGCTCTCGTGAATGTGGCAGTGGGTGTCTATTAACATAGATATAATCTATCACACCTTACTTAGCTGTTAAAAGCCTTGACAGAATAAGAGAAAAAGATTATTATGAATTCATAATCTAAATGACAAAGGAGGCGATATGCGATCAGGTAAAATGACACATGCATGGGACTTTGTTCAATCAATGTTCACTGGTCAGTCCAAAACTATCACTGGAAGAAGCGACGCTGAGGTTCAGAGACGAATTCATAACAGAAGATTCGCTAGCCTAGCAGGAGGACTCGCGCTTACCGGCGTAGGAATTTTCATGAATAGCTTTGCAAACTTAACAGAGGGCGGCACCGCTACCAAAGAGGCAGCCCTTAATGTGATGGAATCAGCTGGTGCTGGGGCGGCCGTTGCAGGTTTTGCCGCTTCGCTTGCCGTAGGGGCCTCTATGGTTGTGAGTCACATTAGGAGTCGTCGCGAAGAGAAACAGTAGTTGTTGTATAATACACGCATGAAAAAAGTCTACGTTGGCATGTCCGGCGGCGTCGATTCGTCTCTGTCCGCTGCATTATTGAAAGAACAAGGCTACGCAGTCACCGGCGTCTACATGAAAAACTGGACGCAGGATCTGCCCGGCATGAAATGCCCCTGGGCGGACGATTTAGCCGATGCCAAACGTGTCGCCGTGCAGCTCGGCATCCCGTTCAAAGTTTTCGATTTCCAGACCGAATACAAACAAAAAGTCGTCGACTACATGATCGCCGAATACGAAGCGGGCCGCACGCCCAACCCCGACGTCATGTGCAATCAGGAGGTCAAATTCAAATTGTTTCTGCAGGCGGCGATTGAAGACGGGGCAGAGATGATTGCGACGGGGCATTACGCACGAGTTGAAAATTCTATGACAACAATCCATGAAAATACCGATGTCAAAATCCCGGAAAAAACCCGGAATTATATTAAAAAGATTTGCGCCAGGCATAATATTGAATTAAAAAAGACGACAAGATTTGCGGCAGGTTTTACTAATCAGGTTTACAAGATTAACAATGATCTTATTTTGAAAATTTATACGGAAAAAGAGAATTTTATTAATGAAAAAGATATCCTGCAGTCGGATCTTGATATCAAAAGACCAAAACTTATCGCGCAAAATAAAAAAGAAAAATATATCATTATGGAATTCATTAACGGCTCGTCCTTGGGCCATGTTTGGCACAAGGCCAGCGAAACTCAGCGCGAGAATTTAATCAAAAATATTTGCGAGAACTTGAGAAAGATTAACAAACTTGACCCGGAAGAGTTTGCAGATTATGGGAAATCATGGCGCGAAATTTTAGAGTATGGAAAATACAACCTACAGGATTCACTTAAAAAATTGCGTAAACAAAAGATTTTTGATAAAAAAGAAATCAAGCAGGCGGAAAACTTTTGGCGTCAGAATTCGCATTATTTTGACAACGAAAAAACCACACCAGTATTTTGGGATATTCATCTGGACAATTTTATTGTTGATGAAAAATTCAATATACTGGCACAAATTGATTTTGAAAATATCTGGCTAACAGCAAAAGATTATCCGATTTATCGTCTCGAAAAAATGATGAACAATCCACGACTTTACTTGAGTGAGAATGACGAAAAATTTGCAGACAAAGATGACTATAAAAACTTGAGAAAATATTATGAAAAATATTGTCCGGAAATGTTTGCATTTAAAAATTTGGCGTCTCGCGTGCGTGTTTATCATTTTCTCGATGCGCTGAAATTAATAGCAAGGTTTCCAAATGACGAACCGCTGCGTGCAGCTTACAAAAATTTGGTCAGCCGAAATTATGACGCGAAAAAAGTTTGGGCTGAAGCAGAAGGAGCCACGAAAAATCCGATGGCGAAATTGCTGCGTGCCAAAGATGAGGAAAAAGACCAAACTTACTTTCTATATAGAATCACTGAAAACGCTTTGAGTAAAACCCTCTTTCCAATCGGCGATTTTGCCAGCAAAGAAGAAGTTCGTGCCGAAGCTGAAAAACGCGGATTAACCACCGCGCGCAAGAAAGACTCTCAAGGCATCTGCTTTGTCGGGGAAGTTGGCGTGCGTGATTTCTTATCGCAATTTGTCGAAACCCAGCCGGGCAATATAATTGAACAAGAAACCGGCAAAATCCTCGGCCAACACGACGGTGCGATTTTCTATACTCTTGGGCAGAGGCACGGACTGAATATAGGCGGCGGTCTTCCCTTTTATATTGTCGGAAAAGATATGGGAAAGAATGAAGTTTACGTCAGCAAAAACTTGAACGCGCCGGAATTCTTCCGCGACCAAATCGAGTTAACTGACGTTCATTGGATCAATAATCCACCAGAATCGGGCAAAAAATATCTTGCGCGCGTTCGCCATCGCGGAAAACTGATTGAATGTGAAATTAATTATAATTGTCATCCTGAACTTGTTTCAGGATCTACAGAGTACAACGTAGATTCTGAATATCCGGAGAAATCAGAGATTTCTCGCGGGTTTCAGAATGACAAGATCATAGTCAATTTAGACGAACCGCAACGCGCCATAGCCGCCGGCCAGTCTATCGTGATTTACGACGACAAAATCTGCTTGGGCGGTGGCATAGTCAAATAACTGTGGTACAATGGTCAAGTTATG